>DAISKN010000401.1:0-6638 GCA_036820975.1 Acidobacteriota bacterium
GCGGCTGCGTCGAGAGCGAGATTCTCTTCCGGGCGCAGCGCGCGATCGAGACCCGCGAGTGCGAGATCGGAAGCTACGACTTCAACGCGGACGAGGATGAGAACGGTCTCATCTGTGGAGGCTCGATGAAGGTCTTTATCGAACCGATCCTTCCCCCGCCGAGGGTTTACGTCGTCGGGGCGGGCCACGTCGCTCAGCCCGTCGCCCAGGTCGCGAAGATCGCGGGCTTCGAGGTGGTGGTTCTCGACGACCGCGTCAAGTACGCGAGTCTGGAGAGGTTTCCCGACGCCGACGTGGTGAAGGCGGGGCCGATTCCGGAGCTCGCGTCCGAGTTCCAGTACGGCGACAACGCCTACGTGGTCATCGTCACCCGCGGACACAAAGAGGACGAGGAGGCCCTTCGGGTGTTCATCGAGAAGGACACTGCCTACATCGGCCTCATCGGGAGCGTCACCAAGCTCGAGAAGATCGTGAAGAGACTGGAGCGGGACGGAGTCGCCAAGGACCGGCTCGACCGCGTGCACTCGCCGATAGGGCTCGACCTGGGCGGCTCTTCTCCAGGTGAGATCGCGATCTCGATAGTGGCGGAGCTACTGGCCGTGCGCTACCAGCGGACGGGAAAGTCGATGATGTTCACCGAGCGGCAGGAGTTTTTCGGGAGGGTTTGAACAGTCATCAGTCCTCGGTTGGCCTGCGCTGAAACCGAGCTTTGTCGATCAGTTTCTGCACCTGCGAACTGATCACTGACGACTGATTCAGCTTTTCTGCTCCAACCAGCTCACCGCCACCCGGACTACGTCGGTGGCGCTCGCCAGCCCGAGCTTCTCCTTGATGTGCGCCCGGTAGGTCTCGATGGTTTTCGGGCTCACCTTCAGCTTCTCCGCGATCTCGCCCACGGAGAGGCCGTGGCCGATCCACTGGAAGACCTCGAGCTCCCGGTCGCTCAGCCGATCGATGCCGTCGCTCGGACCGCCTCCGACCATCCGACGGAGCATCCTGGAGACGACTTCCTTGCTCACGTAGACGTCGTCGGCGAGAACTCTACGGAGCGCGATGAGGACCTCGTTGGTCGCCTCCTGCTTCATGATGTAGCCGTGGGCGCCTGCGCGGAGCGCCCTCTCGGCGTAGACCGCCTCGTCGTGCATCGAAACGACGAGGATGCGGGTCTCCGGGCTCCTGGCCCTGATTTCCTTGATGAGCTCGATCCCGCTCGAGTCCTTGAGCATCAGGTCCACGATGACCACGTCGGACGCGAGCCGCTGAACGGCTTCGATCGCCGCCTTGGAATTGTCGGCCTCGCCCACGACCTCGAGGTCGCTCTCCTGGGAAATGAGCTGGGTGAGGCCCTGGCGAACGATGGGGTGATCGTCCACGATCAGGACCGTGCGCTTCCCGTTCAGGCTCACGTACCCTCCTGGACGATTCGGATGCCCGCGCTCGCCCCGATGCGATTGGCGCCGGCTTTGACCATCTCCTCGGCGGTCGCGCGGTCTCGTACTCCTCCCGCGGCTTTGACCCCGATCTTCTCGCCCACGATTTCGCGCATCAGGGCGACGTCCTCGACGGTGGCTCCGCCCGGTCCGAACCCAGTGGAGGTCTTCACGAAGTCCGCTCCGGCCGCCGCGGCGAGGGTCGAGGCCTTGATCTTTTCCTCGCGCGTGAGGAGCGCGGTCTCGAGGATCACCTTTGTGAGAGCGCCTCCGTCGTGGCAGGCGCGCACCACTCCCCGCACGTCCTCTTCGACGGTGCGGTAGTCGCGGGACTTGAGCGCCCCGATGTTGATGACCATGTCCACTTCGGCAGCGCCGTCGAAGACCGCGCGACGCGCCTCGTAGGCCTTGACGTCCGCGGTGTTCGCCCCGAGGGGGAACCCGGCCACGGTGCAGACGGCGACGCCGGTCCCCGTCAGGATTCTTCCCGCGAGGCGCACCCACGTCGGCTGGATGCAGACAGTGGCGAATCGGAACTCCGCCGCCTCCGAGCAGAGCTTCCGGATCTGCTCTTCGGTCGCCTCGGGCTTCAGCAGGGTGTGGTCGATGAGCGAAGCGAGTCCGGCATGAGAGGCGCTCGCCTCGAGCCCGAATCGCTCGGCGCCGCGCGCCACCAGGGGCCGCATCGCGTCCGGGCACCAGCCCTCAGCCAGTTGATGGCAGCCGCAGAGGGCTCTCGGCGCCTCGCCGAGACGCGTCATGACCGCGTCGGTGATGGCTTCCGTGAGTCGGTCGAGATCCCAGGTCATGTCCGATCGATCATACCGGGCGATAGTACTTCTTCTCGATGGCTTCGATCTTCGCCACCCGCGCGCGGTGGCGAGGCTCGGTGAAGTCCGCGGTGAGGAACACCGCGACGACCTTCCGAACGTTCTCGAGCGGAATCAGACGCGAGCCCAGGGTGAGCACGTTGGCGTCGTTGTGCTCGCGCGCGTTTCGCGCCTGGGTCTCGTCGCTGCAGGCGGCGGCGCGGATCCCCGGCACTTTGTTCGCCACCATCGCCGATCCGATTCCAGCCCCGTCCACCACGATTCCCCGCCGCGCGCTCCCGAGGGCCACCGCGAGCGCCACCTGATGGGCGAAGTCGGGATAGTCCACCGCGTCCTTCGAATGGGTCCCGCAGTCGAGGAAGGTCGCTCCGATCTCGCGGAGGTAGGCCGCGAGCGACTGCTTCAGCTCGAACCCGGCGTGGTCGCTCCCGATCGCGAGTTGTACCGGCTCGGCCCGCGCCGGACGCGACGAAGGCGCGACGATCCGGATCTTCCGCTTCTCGATCCACTCGCGGGCGACGTCGGTGACGATGGCGTCGGGAGGAAGATCGAGAAGGCTTCCCTCGGGGAGCGAGCGCACTTCTTCTCCGGTGACGATTCGTCGCCCCACGCTCGACAATCTACGTCGCCAAAGCCTTTCGACGCAACCTGTCACGGGATATCATCGCCGCGTGGCGCGCCTGCTCTGGATGCTCCTCGTTCTCGCGGTCCCGAGCGGCGACGTTCGTTTCGAGGACCGGACGGTCGCCCGGGGGATCGATTTCGTTCACTACAACGCCGCGACCGACGAGAAATACATGGTCGAGACCATGGGCTCGGGAGGCGGCTTCTTCGACTTCGACGGCGACGGCGCTCTCGACGTCTACCTCGTGAACGGATCGCACCTGCCCGGGGCCGCGCCGACGGAGAAGCCCCCGCGAAACGCTCTCTATCGGAACGATGGAAACGGCTCCTTCGAGGACGTCACCGAAAGAGCCGGAGTCGCGGGACGAGGCTACGCCATGGGAATGACGGCGGGCGACGTCGACAACGACGGCGACCTCGACCTCTACGTCACCGGCTTCGGCGCGAACGTCTTCTACCGGAACCGGGGCGACGGCACCTTCGAGGAGCGAACCCGGCAGGCCGGCCTCGAGGCGGACGGCTGGAGCACGAGCGCCGCCTTCGCCGACTACGACGGCGACGGGAACCTCGATCTGTACGTCGCCCGCTACGTGGATTTCTCCCTCGACAACCACAAGTTCTGCGGAAACCAGGCGAAGCACATCAAGGCTTACTGCCATCCCGACGTCTACGAGCCGGTCCCGGGGATCCTGTTCCGCGGAAAAGGGGATGGAACTTTCGAGGACGTGACCCGCGATGCGGGAGTCCTCGTCGAGGACGAAGGGAAGGGGTTGGGAGTCGTCTGGGGGGACTACGACAACGACGCCGACCTCGACCTCTACGTCGCCAACGATTCGATGCGGAGCTTCCTCTTCCGGAACGAGGGCAACGGACGCTTCACCGACGTGACGCTTCTCTCCGGCGTGGGGTACAGCGAGGACGGAAAGACGCAGGCCGGCATGGGGACCGACATGGCGGACTACGACGGGGACGGCTTTCTCGACATCACGAAGACCAACCTCGATTTCGAGTACAACTCGATGTACCGGGGAGGCGCCCTCGGGATCTTCAGCGACGAGTCCTACGAGTCGGGGGTGGCCGAGGTCTCGCTGAACTTCGTCGGGTTCGGCACGTTCTTCTTCGATTTCGACAACGACGGTCTCCTGGATATTTTCGTCGCCAACGGACACATCATCGACAACATCCATCTGTTCAATTCCGTCTCCACCTATCGGGAGCCGAACTTCCTTTTTCACAACCAGGGCGGCGGGGTATTTCAAGAGATCGGGGCCTCTCTCGGGGAGGCGCTCTCGCGGGAGAACGTCGCTCGAGGGGCCGCGCCCGGGGACTACGACGCCGATGGAGACCTCGACGTCCTCGTCACCCGGTGCGGCGAGGCGGCGCTTCTGCTCGAGAACGAGGGTGGAAACCGCCTGAGGTCGCTGAGGGTCGCGCTCGTCGGCCGGACGTCGAACCGGGATGCGCTCGGAGCCCGGGCCACCCTGCGATCGGGAAACTCGGTCGCGATGCGTGAAGTGAAGAGCGGAGTGAGCTACCTGTCCCAGGGAGCCCTCGAGCTCCATTTCGGGTTGGGCGGCCTGGGAGACCTGGATGCCCTCGAGATACGCTGGCCGAACGGGGTCACTGAGGTGGTCGAAAGGCCGGTCCCCGGACGGGTCCTCGTCCTCGAAGGCGAGGGGAGCTTGATGGGTCGCTTCTGATCTCCCGTGCTAACATAGGCTTGCCGTGAGCCCGGAGCCCGAGTTCTTCCGCATCACCGAGGCTTCCGATGAGGCGCGCCCGACGAGCGAGACCGGAGACGGCACTCGCGCACGAGTCGCCTCCGTCCTCGTTCATCTCTTGATTCTCGCGGTGATGCTCTTCGGCACCAACGAGTGGTTCTCGGGCGAGTATTCCGACGAATCGATTGCGCCGCGCGTCCGCTTCTATTTCCCCGGCGCTGAGGGAAAGGGTGGCGGCGGTGGAGGCGGAGGCTCCGGAGGCAAGCGCCCGACGGCCTACATTCCGACCCGCCTCGTCGAAGCCCCGCCTCCCGTCAAGACCCCGGAGCCGAAGCGCGCGCCCGCGGCTCCGCGAAAACCGCGTGCGTTGAACTTCGACGATATCGACGTTCCCGATGTGCCGACCGAGTCCACGGCCCTGTTCGAAGGGGTCTTCTCTCCCGACGCCGTGGAGTTTCCGGGACTCTCCATGGACGACTCACGGGACTGGGGCGGCGTCGACACGGAGCCGAGCTCGGGAACGGGCGGTGGCGTCGGCGGGGGAAAGGGAAGCGGTGTCGGTACCGGGGAGGGCTGGGGCGTCGGGCCCGGTCGCGGCGGCGGATTCGGAGGAGGGGACTTCTCTCCCGGCGCCTGGGACATCGAGCCCGTGCCTATCTACAAGCCGCTGTCGCCGACGTATCCGTCTGTCGCGCGGGAGAAGATGGTCGCGGGGGAAGTGATTCTCCAGGTGCTCGTCCGCCTCGACGGTTCGACCGAGGTGGTTCGGGTGATCAAATCCCTTCCCTATTGCGTCGACGCCGCGAAGGAGAATGCCAGGCTCTGGCGGTGGAAGCCGGCGCTCAAGAACGGAAAGCCCGTCGAGGCTCTCGGCATCATCACCGTGACTTTCGACATCTTCGCCCAGGGTAACGCGAAGAGCTGATCGCCTCCTTCCTCCGATGGCGCTAGAAGTCCTCATTCCCGAAGATCGGCTGCAGGCGCGCATCGCGGAGCTGGGCCGGCGCATCAGCGAGGACTACCGGGGAAAGACCGTCCACCTGGTTTGCGTGTTGAAGGGGGCCTACACGTTCCTCGCCGACCTCGGGAGAAACATCGACGTTCCCGTCACCATCGACTTCCTCGCGGTCTCGTCCTATGGAAAAGGCACGCGCAGCAGCGGCGAGGTTCAGCTCACCAAGGACCTGGACCAGTCCCTCGAAGGCAAGGACGTCATCGTGGTCGAGGACATCGCCGACACGGGCCTCACGCTGAATTACCTGATGAACATGCTGCGCTCGCGTCGCCCCGCGACATTGCGGGTCTGCGCGCTCCTCTCGAAGCCCTCTCGCCGCCAGATCGACGTCACCGTCGACTACATCGGCTTCGAGATTCCAGATCGCTTCGTCGTCGGCTACGGCCTGGACCACGATCAGCTGTACCGGAATCTGCGTTTTGTGGCCGCGCTGGATTGAATGGACGCAGTTACCAGTTAACAGTTTCCAGTTTCCAGTTTCCAGTGCGCAGAGGCGACTTGGGGCGCCGTCTTCCTGCTGGAAACTGGCAACCGGCAACTGGAAACTCGATCGATTACAAATCCCTCTTGTCGAAAGCATAAGGAAGCAGCTCCGCCAACGAGAAGCTCTTGCTCTTGCCCCGCGTGCTCACCAGGTGCACCGGGACGTCGCCGCAGTATTCCCAGAGAAGCTGACGGCAGGCCCCGCAGGGAGGAGTCGGCCGCTCGGCGGCCGTGACCACCGCGACGTCCGTGAACCGGCGCGCTCCCTCGGAGAGCGCCTTGAAGAGCGCGACCCTCTCGGCGCATACCGTGAGTCCCAGTGTCGCGTTCTCCACGTTGCAGCCGGAGTATATGACGCCGCTCTCGGCCCGTATGGCCGCCCCGACCTTGAACCCCGAGTAAGGGGCGAGGGCGCGCCTCCGGGCGTCGCGAGCGGCCTTGACCATCTTTTCGATTTTGTTGGACATACTTGATAGCTCGCCTCGCTCCTCGCTCGGCTCGCTCCCCGCGCTCCTCGCGCGGGGAGGATGGGGCC
>DAISKN010000402.1:0-1966 GCA_036820975.1 Acidobacteriota bacterium
CGCAGCCACTCCGCCGTCTGATCGAGGATCGGCCGGGCCGAGTCCAGCAGCACGGCGCTGTCGAAGTCGAACGGCACGTCCCGGAGAGGGGAGTCGGCGTTGATCTCGTCGAGGGTCCTGCCGAAGATGTTGTCGGGATCGGAGACCGAGCGGAGGCTGTCGTCCTCGCTCCCCATCGTGTCCGGCCCCTCATCGACGGGGGTCGGACGCGGAGGAGCGGTCGTAGTCGCGCGGGGAAGGTTCGCGGGGCCGCCGGACGTCGTCGCCGGAGCTCTCTCGTCTTTTCCCCCGCAAGCGAGCGACAGGCTCATCAGGCTCGACAACGACAGCCACAAAATCCTGGAAGTCCAACGCATGCGCTCTCCTTTGGAGATTCGGTTGCTCATGAATCCTGCCCCGGCACCGGCCCCCACTGCGGGGTCGTGTTGTTTCCCTCCCGGGTGAGCTGCCTCTGATTCGATCCGTCGCGGTTCATCGAAAAAATCTGACTGGTGCCGCTGCGGGTAGAGGTGAAGACCAGATGGAGGCCGTTCGGGGACCAGTCCGAGCTCTCGTTGCTTCCCCGGCCGGTCGTGAGCTGACGGGTCTGCTTCGTCTGGAAGTCATAGACCACGATGTCGAACGGACCGCGCTCGATCCTCGACGCGTAGGTGAGCTCGCTGTACTCGCGGGAGGGAGACCAGCTCGGGGAGTCGTTGTAGCTCCCCTCGAAGGAAATGCGCCGAAGGTTCAGTCCCTCGGTATCCATCGCGTAGATCTGCGGAGCCCCGGTGCGGTCCGAGGTGAACGCGATCTCGCGCCCGGTGGGCGACCAGGCGGGTGAAGTGTCGATCGACGCATGGTGCGTGAGCCGTCTCATGTCGGTCCCGTCGGCGTTCGCGACGTAGATCTCGGAGTTCCCGTCCCGGGTCGAGGAGAAGGCGATGAGCTTGCCGTCGGGAGACCAGGAGGGGGAGAACGTCATTCCGGCGCCGGAGACGATGGTGTCTCCCCGGCCCTCGTAGATGAACGCGCGGTAGAGCGAGGGCTGTCCGGTGCGGTAGGAGATGTACGCGAGCGCGCGGCCGTCCGGCGACCAGGTGGGCGTGAGGTTCAACGACTTGTTCGCGGTGAGAGGCTTCTGGTCGAAGCCGTCGTAATCCATGAGGTAGATCTCTTTGCTCTGCTCGCCCCGGCGATCGCTCGCGAACGCGAGCTTCGTCTGGTTGATGCCCCGGTAGTTGCCCGCCTGGAGCAGGATGTCGTCCGCGATCCGGTGCGCCATGCGGCGCGCCGCGGTGAGCGGCCCGTCGTAGCGCTTGCCGAAAACCATCTCCTGGGCGAGCACCGCGTAGATCCGGACCTCGGTCACCAGCCGGTCGCGCTGCACTTCGCTCACGGCGCGGATCAGGATGTCGGCGCCGATCGACTCCCACTGGTAGAAGTCGATCTTCTTCGCGTCCGCGGGATTGCCGGCGATGCTGTAGAGCCTCTTGGGAAGGAGGCGATAGATCGATGCGAACTCCATGTCGTTCCACACGACCTCGGAGAGCGTCTTTCCCGCCTCCGCCGCGTCCGCGGTGCCGATCTCGAAGTCCGGAATGGCCATGGTGACCGGACGTCCCGGACGGGCGACGTTGACGTACCAGTCTCCCTGAGTCGGTTGCTGCTGCAGGTTCTCTTCCTGGATCCGGCCCGCGGAGTGGATTCGATTCTGGAGCAGCACGAGCGCGCCGAGGACGCCCCCCATCACTATCAAAGCTCTCATCAAGTGTCTCATCGCCGTCCTTATTTCAGAGCTGATCCGTATAGGTGAACCGCAGATGGACCCCGACCTGGTCCCGCGGATACGAGTTGGGAAGAGGCGGCATCGGATCCGCGAGCATCACCGCCCGGAGCGCCGATCGGTCGAGGATCGAGACTCCGCTCGGTGTCTCGATCGAGGCATCGAGGAATCGTTTGACATGCTTGCCTAAGATTCATTGCG
>DAISKN010000402.1:1976-6591 GCA_036820975.1 Acidobacteriota bacterium
AGGCATCGAGGACCCTCCCGTCGCGGGCGATGGTGAAGCGCACGACGACGACCGCCGTGCCCCTCACCGCGGTGCGCTGCCACCGCTGATGGATTCTCGAGAGCATCTGCTGGACGTAGTACGCGTACTCGAAGTCCTGGTCGAAAGGCGAGCCACCGCCGGCGCCGCCGAGCCCCAGACCCGGGAGGGCGGGTCCGCCAGCGAGCGGCGCGGAGTCGGCGCTCGCGGCATCGGCGCCGCGGAGGCCGGAGTCGGCCTTGGGCTCGGTCTTGCCCTTCCGCACCTTCGCGTCGGGGAGAGGGATCTCGTCGCGGACTTCTTTCGTGGGTCGAACGACCGTCGGCTGCTTTTCCTCCGGAGGAGGAGGCGGCTCGGGCGCCGGCTTCGGAGGCGTCTGCGCGGCCCCGCCTCCGGCACCGGACATCGCACCGGATTGACCGAGGCTGACGTTCATGAAGACCGCGTCCGGCTGCGGAAGCAGGCTCGACCGGGGTTTCAGCGCCGCGGCCAGGCTCACCGCGGAAACCAGGAGCGCGTGGAGCGCGAAGGACCAGACCAGCATCTGCCGGAAGCGATCCTGCTCCGCCCGCGCGACCCTCATGAGCCGTCCTTCTCCTCGGGATAGACGTAGACGAGACCGACGTTGTCGACGCCCGCCCGCTTCAGCAGATCCATCACTCGAATGATCTGCTTGTATTGTAGCCTTTCGTCGGCCTTGAGGTAGGCGAGTCTCAGCCCCTCGACCTCGACTCTCATCTTCATCTGCTCCTCGAGGAGCTCGATATTGACCGCGCGGTCGTCGATGAACGTCCGGCCCTGGGCATCGAGGGTGACGATCGTCCGGTCCTCCGACTGGTCCCGCCGCATGGTGGCCGACGGGAGGCTCACGTCCATGGACCGGATGAGCATGGGAGCGGTGACCATGAAGATGATGAGAAGAACCAGCACCACGTCGACGAACGGCGTCACGTTGATTTCGGAGAGCGTCTGGTTCCCACCCGTCGAGCGGCGGGAGAGGAGCATGGCGGTCGCCGACGTGCCTCGAGAGACCCGGCCCCCCGAGCCCCCTCCGGAAACGCCCGCTCCCATGCTTCGCCCGGCTAGGTGAAGTTCCGCTCGATGATGTTCAGGTACTCGAGCGAGAAATCGTCCATCTGGGTCGAAAGCCGCTTCACCCAGTTGACGAAATAGTTATAGAAGATGACGGCGGGGATGGCCGCCGCGAGGCCGGCGGCGGTCGCGATGAGAGCCTCGCTCACTCCGGGGGCAACGACGCTGATGTTCGCGGCCTGGGTCACGCCGATGCGCTGGAAAGCGTTCATGATGCCCCATACCGTTCCGAAGAGCCCGATGAACGGAGTGGCGCTCCCGGTGGTGGCGAGAAACGAAAGACGGCTCTCGAGCTTCAGCATCTCCATGTTCGAGGCCCGCACCAGCGCCCGCGCGACGCTCTCGAGGTTGTGGATGCGGGCGGAATCGCCTTCGCTTCCTTCGGAAGCACCCCGGGCCTTGAGCTGATAGTTGAGCTCGTTGTAGCCCGAGAGGAAGAGTCCGACGAGCGGGCTCGTGCGGAGTTGATGGCAGACCGCGTGGACCTCCGAGAATTTCTTGCTGCGGCGGAAGATCTCGAGAAAGGCGTCCGAGTGGGACTCCGCGCGCCTCAGCATGGTCCACTTGCTGAAGATGATCGCCCAGGAGACCAGGGAGAACACCAGCAGGATGAGGAGCACCCCGAGCCCGACGGGTCCGGAGTCGAGAACGATTTGAAATGGGTTGAGCCCGGGTGCAGCTTCAATCGGGGTCGAGGGTATAGTCTGCAAAGGTCGAGCGCTCGCCTCTGAACGGTTTCAGTTGTTCTCTACAAGATACGGTACGCCGTGAGCCACGCTACCACGAGGGTTTGTAGGCTGTCAACGAATTGCGGCGATCGACGTCGATCTCGACCCGCTGTGATATAGGTGATTTCGTGCTCCGATGGATGCGGATCCGGAACGTTGCGGTCATCGATCGCCTCGAGGTCGACTTCGACCCGGGGCTCAACCTCCTGACGGGCGAGACCGGGGCGGGGAAGTCCATCCTGATCGACGCCCTGGGGCTGGTCCTCGGCTCCCGGGCGTCCGCCGACCTCGTTCGCAGCGGCGCGGAATCGGCCGTCGTCGAAGCCGGGTTCGAGATCCAGCCTATGCCGCGCTCTCTCGCGCGCCGCCTTCGCGAGGTCGGAGTCGAGGTCGAGGACGAAATCGTCATCCGCAGGGAGCTCCAGGCTTCCGGACGGGGCAAAGTCACCGTCAACGGCGTGGCTGCCGCCCGGCAGCTCCTCCGTGACATCTCTCCCTATCTCGCGGATATCCACGGACAGGGCGAGAGCTCTTCGCTTCTGCGGCCCGAGGCCGGGCTCGACCTCCTCGATCGTTTCGGGGGAACCCGGGAGGATCGCCGGGAGGCCCGGGAGGCTTTCCGCGAGGCGAAACGCCTCGAAGCGGAGATCGCCCGAGTGGAGCGCCGCGGCCAGGAGCGGGAGAAGAGAAAGCGCGAGCTCGAGGATGCCCTCGACGAGATCCAGAAGGCGGCCCCCCGCGCGGGAGAGGACGAGGACCTGCTCGCGGAGCGGAGGCTCGTCGGCCACGCGGAGAAGCTCAAGACCCTGTCGGAGGAGGTATTCCGAACCCTCTACGAGGACGAGGAATCGGCGCTGACGAGGCTCGCTTCCGCATGGAAGCGGGTGTCGGAGCTCGCGAGCATCGACCCGCGCTGGCTTTCCTATCTCGGCGACAAAGAGGCGCTGATGAGCCCGCTCCAGGACCTGGCGCTCCACGCCCGCGACTACGCCCGGAACATCGACGTGACCCCGGGGCGCATGGACGAGCTCGAAAGCCGCCTCGCGCACCTGGAACGACTGAAGAAGAGGTATGGAGGAAGCCTTTCGGAGGTTCTGGCGCTCTCGAACCGGGCGCGTCAGGAGATCCTCGAGCTCGAGGGATCCGAGGAGCGCGTTTCCGAGCTCCAGAAGCTTCTCGAGGCTGCGCGCGCGCGATACCGCGAGATCGCGAACGGCCTCTCGACCAAGAGAAGACAGGCCGCGAGGCGCCTCGAAAAGCTCGTCGCCAGGGAGCTCAAGGACCTCGCCCTCGAGAAAGCCCGCTTCCGGCTGGAGCTCACGACGGCGGAGGACTCCGACCCGTCGCAGTGGCGCGAGAGCGGGCTCGATTCGGCGGAGCTCCTCTTCACCGCGAACCCGGGCGAGGACCCGCGGCCCCTCGCCCGAACGGCGTCGGGAGGCGAGCTCGCCCGCTTCGTACTCGGGCTGAAAGCGGTCTCGGCGAAGGGCGAGCGCGCGAAGACCCTGGTGTTCGACGAGGTGGACGCCGGCATCGGAGGCCGTGTCGCCGATGCCGTAGGCGAGAAACTCAAGGAGCTCGCGCGCGTTCACCAGGTCATCTGCGTCACCCACCTTCCTCAGATCGCGAGCTTCGCCCCCGCCCACTTTCGAATTGATAAGATGGAGCGCGAAGGAAGGACCGAGACCCGCATCGCGCGGCTCGACCCGGAGTCCAGAGTCGACGAGATCGCGCGGATGCTCGCGGGCGCGGTAGTGACCGAGAGCGCTCGCCAGCACGCCCGCCAGCTCGTGAAAGACAAAGCGTAAGTTTTCAATAGGAAATCATGTCGAGCCTCGCCGGATACCGCCGCTACTGGATCGAGACCTGGGGCTGCCAGATGAACGCCCACGACAGCGAGAAGATCTCGGGGAGCCTCAGAAGGCTCGGCCTCGAGGCGGCGCCCACCGAGAACGAGGCCGACGTCCTGATCTTGAATACCTGCAGCATCCGGGAGAAAGCCGAGGAGGCGGTATTCACGCGCCTTCTGAGCTTCTCGCACCTGAAGCGGAAGCGCCCGTTGGTCGTCGGGCTCACGGGCTGCGTCGCCCAGCAGGAGGGAGACGCCATCCTGAAGCGGGCCCCGGATGTGGACTTCGTCCTCGGAACGCAGAGCCTGGTTCAGCTTCCCGAGGTGCTCGCGACCGTCGTCGGATCGAAGGAGCGCGTCGTCGAGACAGGACGGCACCCGGGAAACCTCGACGTCCCCCCGGAGCAGATTGAGCGCGTCCCCGGCGTCAAGGCGTACATCACCATCATGGAGGGCTGCGACAACTTCTGCTCGTTCTGCATCGTGCCTTTCACCCGGGGTCGAGAGCGGTGCCGGCCGATCGCCGACATCGTCCGGGAAGCGCGATCGCTCACCGAGTGGGGCTTCCGGGAGGTTCAACTCCTGGGCCAGAACGTGAACTCTTACCGCGACCCGGGCGACGGCCGCGGGTTCGAGGAGCTCCTCGATGCCGTGCACGGGGTCGAGTCTCTCTGGCGGATCCGCTTCACCAGCCCTCATCCCAAGGACTTCGGGGAGCCGTTGATGCGGCGGTTCCGCGACCTTCCCAGGCTCTGCCCCCACATGCATCTCCCGGCTCAGTCCGGCTCGTCGTCGGTTCTCGACCGGATGAAGCGGGGATACACTCGGGAGGAGTACCAGCGGAAGGTCGCGAGGGCGCGCGAGCACGTTTCCGACCTGGCGATCTCGACCGACCTCATCGTGGGCTCGCCCGGCGAGACCGAGGAGG
>DAISKN010000403.1:0-5264 GCA_036820975.1 Acidobacteriota bacterium
GGAGAGCTGTGGCACCTCTGGATCGTCGATGTCGATGGCGTGCGGGTCGTGGTCGAGTACGGACCCGGTCTCGGCGCCATTACCGGAGAGATCCTGACCCGGACCGAGGGGAAGGACTTCTTCGTCATCGAGCTGAACGAAGCCTACGCCGAGCGCTTCCGCCGGAACTTCCCCGACGTGACTCTCTACCGCGACTCCGTGGCGAACGTGGCCTCGATTGCCGCGGAGCACGGGGTCGAAGCCGTCGACTGCGTCATCAGCGGGCTTCCGTGGGCCATCTTCTCGGACTCGGTCCAGGACGAGCTCCTCGACGCCACGTTCGAGGTGCTGAAAGACGGCGGGCAGTTCGTCACCTTCGCCTACATGCACGGCCTCGCCCTGCCGGCGGGGCGGAGATTCCGGAAGAAGCTCGCCCGAAGGTTCTGCCAGGTCGAGCGCAGCCGCGTGGTCTGGCGCAACACCCCGCCCGCGGTGGTCTACCACTGCGTGCGGTAGATCCTCTCCTCCCTACGCCTGGTAGAGCGACGTCTTCGGGTCGACGCGGGAGATGCGGCGGGCCGGGATGTAGCTCGCGGCGAGCGCCACGACGCTCAGCAGCGCCGCGACCGTCAGAAACGTCCACGGGTCGTTCGGCCGGATTCCGAAGAGCAGGCTCGACAGGAGTCCCGCCCCCGCGAGCGCTACCAGGTTCCCGAGAGCCAAGCCCACGGCCACGGGGGCCATCGCCTGCTTGACCACCAGAGCGACCACGTCCTGGCTGCGGGCTCCAAGCGCCATCCGCACTCCGATCTCATGCGCTCGGCGGCTCGCGAGATACCCGATGACTCCATAAACCCCGATCGACGCGAGCGCGAGGCCAAGGAGGCTCATGGTGAGAAGGAGCCCGGCGAGAAATCTCGGCTGGGCGAGTGAGCCCACGACTCGCTCCTCCATGGTGGCGATGCCATGGAGCGGAAGGCTCGCGTCGACGGACCGGAGTTTCTCCCGCAGCGCGGGCACCAGGCTCTCGGGCGTCCCATCCGCTCTCACCGCGAGCGTCATCGTCCGCTGGATCCAGTCCCACGCGACGGGCGGCGCCTGGGCGATGGGGAGGTAGAACTCGGGCTCGATCTCCGCGCCGAGGCCTCTCGACCGGACGTCGCCGACGATCCCGACGACCGTCTTGTATCTCCGATCGTCGGCCCCCCCCTCGCAGCAGGCGATGCGTTTTCCGAGAACGTTCTCTCCGGGAAAGGCGGCCTTCGCCAGCGTCTCGCTCACCACCATCACCAGCTCGGACTCGCGGCGGTCGGAAGTCTGAAAGAGACGGCCTTCGAGAAGGGGGATCCCCATCGTCGCGAAATAGTCGGAGCTCACCATGCGAAGTCGCGAGTGGACCACGTCCTCGAGCGTCTTGCCTTCGGGAACCAGACCGTTCGAGCCGCCGCCCGGACCCATCGGGACCTGGGAGGTGACCCCGGCGCGCCGCACTCCCGGTATGCCCTTCGCCTCCTCGACGATTCGCTCGAGAGTCGCGATCACTCTCTCCGCCTGCTGGTACGAATCCTGCGGGAGGGTTACGCGAGCGGTGAGCACGCCTCTCGGAACGAACCCCGGAGGGACGCGTCCCATCTCGAGGGCGCTCCGCACCAGGAGCCCCGCGCCCGCCAGTAGAGCGAGGGCGAGCGCTATTTCCGCGGACACCAGAGCGAAGCGGATCCGCCCCTGCGAGCGGCTCCCTCCCGCGCGGTGCTCGCCTCGAAGCGCGGGAATCTCCGCCCTCGCCGCGGAGAGCGCGGGAACGAGCCCGGAGAACAGACTCGCCGCGACGGCCGCCAGGAGAGTGAACCCGAGAACCGCGGGATCGATCCGCGTCTCCTCGAGACGGGGGACCCCTTGGGGCGCCCAGGCGATGAGAGTCTCGATCATCCAGAAGGCGAGCGCCGTCCCGAGAGCCGCGGCGACGAGGGCGAGGACGAGAGTCTCCGCGAGGACCTGGCGCGCGAGACGTCCCGTTCCCGCGCCGAGCGCCGCGCGCACCGCCATTTCCCGGGAACGAGCGGCGCCGCGCGCGAGAAGCAGGTTCGCGACGTTGGTGCAGGCGATGACGAGCACGAGCGAGACGGCCCCCATCAGGATCAGGAGCCGCCTCCGATAGTCGCCCACGAGCCACTCGCCGTAGGAAACGAGGCTTATCCCGGAGGACTCGTTGGGGTAGAGCTTCTCCTGTTCCGCGCCGATGACGTCGAGGCGCGCCTGCGCCGCCTCGTAGGAGACTTCCGGGCGGAGGCGTCCGAAGACGTTCAGGTAGTGCTCGTCGTGCATGGCCTCCTGCGCCGGCGTGAAAGCCGCCGGAGTCCAGAGCTCCTGGTCGTCCGCTGGGTAGGAGAACTCTCGGGGCATGACACCGACCACGGCGTGAGGGAGGTCGTTCAGTCGAATCTCGCGGCCCACGACGGAGGGGTCGGCGCCGTAGCGGCGGACCCAAAGGCGATGGCTCAGAACGGCTACCCGTTCATTCCCCGGCCGATCCTCGTCCGCGAGGAAGACGCGCCCGTGCAGAGGCGGCATGCCCAGGAGCTCGAAGAAACCGCGCGACACCCGCCCTCCGAGCACCCTTTCCGGGTCGCCCCCGTCGCTCAAGTTGAAGCTCTCGTAGCCGAGGGCCGCGAGGTGCTCGAAGACGTCTTCGCTCGCCCGCCTCCAGTCGACGTAGTTTCCGACCGAAACGTTGGACGGGCCGAGATTCTGCCAGTTCTCCCCGACGAGGACGATCCTCCCGGGCTCCTCGAACGCGAGTGGACGCAGCACCACGGCATTGAGAACGCTATAGATCGACGTCGTGGCGCCGATCCCGAGCGCGAGCGTGAGAACGGCGACGGCGGCGAAGCCCCGGTTCACCCAGAGCTGGCGGGCCCCGTAAGCCAGGTCGTGGCGCAGCTCGTCGACGTAGGCGGCTCTTTTCACGCGCGTTTCTCCTTCGCTTCGAATCCGCCGGCACTGCGCGCGGATGCGGTCGAGGTTTCCGAACCGGCGCCGGGCCTCGGATCGGGCATCGGCTTCGCTCCATCCTTCCTCGATGAGCTCCCGGATCCTCATCTCGACGTGGAACGAGAGCTCGTCCTCGAGATCGGACTCCGGGTCCTTCATCCAATCTCCTCGGCGTCGAGGACTCTCCCCATCGCCCGCGAGAACCGCCGCCAGGCGGTGGACTCGCGCTCGAGCTCCTTCACCCCTTTGGGCGTCAGCCGGTAGAAGCGCGCCCGGCGGTTGTTCTCCGACGTTCCCCACTCCGACGCGATCCATCCGCGCTGCTGGAGGCGGTGCAGCGCCGGGTAGAGCGCTCCTTCCTCGACGCGAAGGGCGTCTTTCGTGACCTGGCGGATCCAGCGAGATATGGCGTAGCCGTGCGCCGACCCGCGGCTCAGCGTCTTGAGGATGAGGACGTCGAGACTTCCCTTGACCAGCTCCAGGTTCTCGGGCTCGTTTCCCATAAAAGTCTCAGGGGAGACTAGCGCCTCTCCCCTGAGAACGCAAGGGAAGCGGGAAGAGTTTCACGACGCGATGGTGGCGACTCCGAGGCAGACCTCTTCGTCGTAGAACACCGCGAACTGGCCGGGGGCGATGCCGCGATCGGGGCTCGCGAGGCCGACGCGACCTCGATCGCCGTCCATATCGAGCGTCGCCGGGTGAAGCGTCCGCCCGTGACGCACCCGGACCAGGAGATCCCGGCGTGTCGGCGCATCCCCGATCCAGTGAATCGCCTCGACCTCGAACGATTCCCGCGACGCCGCCCTCAGGCGGTCCGCATGGGCGACGTAGACGACGTTCCGAGAGACGTCCTTTCCCCGGACGAACCAGGGACCGTGCGAGAGCCCGAGGCCCTCGCGCTGCCCGATGGTGTGGAACCAGTAGCCCTTGTGCCGTCCCAGTACCTTTCCGGTGTCGAGATCCACGATCTCCCCTTCGCGCTCGCCCAGGTGATGGCGGACGAAATCGCGGTAAGGGATCTTTCCCAGAAAGCAGATCCCCTGGCTGTCGCGACGGTCCTGGTTGGGAAGGTCGAGCTCCCTTGCGAGCCGCCGGACCTCGGACTTCTGGAGCCCGCCGAGGGGGAAGAGAGCGCGCGCGACCTGCTCCCGGCTCAGGCGCGCGAGGAAGTACGTCTGGTCCTTCACCGGATCGATTCCGCGCTTGAGGAGGACGCGCCCGGAGCAGTCCTCCCGCCTTGCGTAGTGTCCCGAGGCGACGCGCTCGAAGCTGGAATCGATCTCGTCGAGGAACGCTCCGAACTTGATGTGCTGGTTGCAGAGAACGTCGGGGCTCGGCGTCCGACCCGCCTCGAGCTCGGAGATGGCGTAGCGCACCACCCGATCCCAATAGGGCCGCTGGAGGGACCGCACCTCGAGGGGAACGTCGAGCCGAGCGCAGACCTCCCGCGCGAATCGCAGGTCTTCCTCCCACGGGCAGGTCCCGAGGTGCGAGAGCTCGTCCTCGAGCCAGACCTTGAGGTAGAAGGCGGTCACGTCATGGCCTCCGGAGCGAAGGAGACTCAGGGCGACGGAGCTGTCCACCCCGCCCGAGAGAAGAGCGGCGATTTTCACGGTTCCCGCAGCCCGTGGTTTCCGCGGTAGTCCGAGCGCTGCGGCGGCGTGAAGCCTTCGAGAAGCTCGGGCGGTGTGTCGTACACCTCGACCCCGAGAGGACGGCAGACCTCAATCGGATCCCGCGCGCTCGGGCCCCAGAGCGGGATCGAGAGGTCCCCTCCGGGGCAGGTGGAGATCGCGCACAGGAGATCGATCTCGGCGAAGATCTCGAAATAGTCGCCCTTCTTCGCGGGACTCGCCTTCATGAAATAGCGGTCGTCGGCGAGGCCGGTGACCTGAAATATGTTCAGAACGTCATGGACGTCGAGCTCCGTCAGGCGGTACGGAAGGATGGCGCGGGTCAGGTTGGAGTGGCAGTGGTTGTCGAGCTCGAGCCCGGTCAGGAGCTTGTTCACGTAGGGATCGCACCGCGTGCCGAGTAGATCGTGGCAGCGCCCGCCGTCGGCATCGATGCCATAGTCGATGGTGTCGGCGATGATCGTGGCCATGGGCCTCAGGAACGGGAGGGTCGACCACAGCCGGTCGCAGGTCGTCACGTGGGCGCGGTGGAGCTGCCTCGTGCGCGCCGCCCAGAAGCGCTCGCGCGGATCGTGGAGGTTCCAGCAGTTGAAGTCGGCGACCTGTGGCCCTTCAACTACAACGACGCGGCACACCTGACCCGCGCGTACCGGCCAGGCT
>DAISKN010000403.1:5274-6570 GCA_036820975.1 Acidobacteriota bacterium
ACGATGGCGATCCGGCAGATCTGGCCCGCCTTGACGGGCCAGGCCTTTCCCGAGCGGATGGGAACCACGAACCGCTCCGCGAGGCTCCGCCCGGACTCGCGAGCGAGCCGTCCGTACCAACCGCGGTCGATCTCGAGGGCGGCCGTCGGGCGGGAAGGGAGATACGTCCAGAAAGAGGATGGCATATCGCATTATTGTAGCTCCGTGACGAAAGCGCTCCTCCCGGGGCAAACCCTTTCCCCCCGGCCGACGTCTAACCGTTTCGAGGTAGGAGCATGTCCGCACTCGCTCGCGAGCTGAGATTCGCCCTCCGGGGCCTCTGGAAGAACAAGGGGTTCACCGCGGTGACCCTTCTGACGGTCGCCCTCGGAGTCGGCGCCAACACCGCCATCTTCAGCATCGTTCACGGGGTCCTGCTGCGGCCGCTCCCCTTCCGGTCCCCCGAACGAATCGTCACCCTGTGGGAGCTCGTGCCCGACGAGGCGGGAGTCCCGCGCCGCCGGCGAACCACGGCGGGAAACTACTTCGACTGGGAGGCGGAATCCAGGACGTTCGAGAAAATGGCGTTGTTCGGATCGGCGGGTGTGAACTGGACCGGCGACGGAGAACCGGAGGAGCTCCTCGGCGCCCGGGTGAGCGCGAGCTACTTCGACGTTCTGGGAAACGAGCCGATCCTGGGCCGCACGTTTCTTCCGGAGGAGAACCTGCCCGGGAACGAGCACGTGCTCCTGCTGAGCCACGGGCTATGGCAAAGGCGGTTCGGAAGCTCGAGAGACGTCCTCGGACGACGTCTGCTCCTGGACGGCGAGCCGTTCGAGGTCGTCGGCGTCATGCCCGAGGCGGTCTACCCCACATGGCCCCAGGCGACGGGCCGCCTCCCCTTCCTTCCTCTGTATCAGCAAATCTGGGTCCCGATGGCGCTGTCGGAGGAGCGGAGGCAAAACCGAGGGAGCCACGTCTTCGGCGCCATAGCCCGTCTCGCCCCGGGAAGCACGCTCCAATCGGCGCGCGCGGAGATGGACACCATCGCCTCGAGGCTCGCGGCCGCCAATCCCGACAACTACGGTGAAGGGATAGTCGTCGTCCCCTACCTGGAAGAAGTCACGGGAAGCGCCCGAGCCGCGCTCCTGGTTCTCTGGGGAGCCGTGGCGCTCGTCCTCCTCATAGCCTGCGCCAATATCGCGAGCCTCCTGCTCGCCCGATCCGCCGCCCGCCAGAAGGAAGTCGCGCTTCGAACCGCGCTCGGTGCCAGCCGCGCTCGCGTGCTCGGACAATTCCTCTGCGAAAGCTCGGTTC
>DAISKN010000404.1:0-6567 GCA_036820975.1 Acidobacteriota bacterium
ACCGATCAGTGGCTGGCGCCGACGCCGGGCACGGAGGTGCTGGTCGCGATCGCGGTCATTCTCACGGCGAAGATGTCCTTCGCCGTCGGGGTCCCGTCGACGCGGGAGAGAACGAACGCTTCCTCGGGCTTCAGGTTCACGTCCTGGAAGCGCTTCAAGGGGTCCTTGGGAAATCCCAGCTTGCGACTGTCGCTCAGGAGAGACTCCGTCTCCTTTTCGAGCGACGGCGCCCGGCGAGCGGCCTCCATCAGGATATCGGCGACGGAGAGCGGCGCGCCCACGTAGCTGTCGACCGTGGTCAGGTTCGAGAACGAGAGGCGTTTCGGCGGAGTGATGAGCTGCGTGCAGGCGATGTCGAGGAGCTGCAGTCGGACGAACGTCTCGACCTCTTCCTCGCCGATGATGTTGAGCTCCGCCAGGATCTCGCCGAGCTTCCATCCGCTCTTGATGAAATGAGAGGCGTCCTCGAACTGCGCGCGGGTGATTCGCCCGTACCGCATCATCACCTCGCCCAGCCGGTCCTCTTCGAGGCTCGAGCGCGCTCCGACGACGAAGCCCGAGTTGAAAAAGACCGCGCGGCGCGCCTGCCCGGCTTCGCAGGTCAAAACACCCGTCCGCTTGGTGAAGTAGAGCTTCTTGAAGGCGTCGGCGACTTGGTGGTTCACGGGGATGGAAACGCGCGCGAACGGCCGGGCGACCTGCGGCCGCCCCAAGGGACCGGGTTCATCGTTCCAGGTATGAGGAAATGTTAGCAGATTCCAGGTCTGCCCATCACCCGTCCCTTCAACTACTTCACGTTGAAATCGCGTTTCATTATTAAATACAGACTTTCGACGGAAGGATTTCATTTTTGAATCAGACTCCTGTTTAGTCTCGAAGGCGTCGGCAGTAAGTGCCTGAATCTAAAAGGTCATCTATTCCGCGAGACGAATGGCACAGACCTTGCTCTTAGAAGAAACCGAGAACGCATTGGCGTCGCTCCCCAATCTCGACGCCAGCCCCGGGAGGTGCCCCCCGCACCGCCTCCCGGGGATATTTTTTTGTCCCTGCTCTTTCCCACGAAGCCACGTTCTCGTCGACACGGTTGAAGCTTCAGGAGCTCGGGGACCGTCTGCTTCATCCCTGATAGTGCTCGCCGTGGTTCCGTCCACCGGACGCCAGGATCTCGGCGCTTCGGGATCGTTCTTCGTTCTTCGGGGAAAGGATCTGGATCGCTCGCCGGATCTGGTCTTCGCGCCCGATTACCGGGTCGAGCTTCCCCTGGGACGCGAGCCTCGTCAGGTCGCGGCATACTACTCGAGCGCTTCGTAGAATATTAGCGTGTTAGAGTCATCCAATTTAATGGCTAGACACTTAAATTGTTGTTGACTCTTCATTCCAGAAGGTCTATATTATCGTCGTAGGCCGCCGGGTAACGCGGCTTGAAACTATTGCAAACACAAGGAGTGGCGACAATGGCGAAAGCAATCGGAATCGACCTGGGAACGACGAACTCTGTGGTCTCGGTCATGGAGGGCGGAGAGCCCGAGGTCATCGTCAACTCGGAGGGCGACCGGGTGACCCCGAGCGTCGTCGCTTTCGGCAAGGACGGCCAGCGCCTCGTGGGCCAGGTGGCCCGACGGCAGGCCATAACCAATCCCGAAAACACCATCTATTCGATCAAGCGGTTCATGGGACGGCGCTACGACGAGGTGAAGAAGGAGATTTCGATGGTGCCGTTCCACGTCGAGTCCGGCCCCGGCGGCGACGTCCGGGTGAAGGCCGGAGGAAAGCTTCACTCCCCCCCGGAGATCTCGGCGGCGGTGCTCTCGAAGCTGAAGCAGGCGGCGGAGGACTATCTGGGCGAGAAAGTCGTCGATGCGGTCGTCACCGTTCCCGCTTACTTCAACGACGCGCAGCGCCAGGCGACGAAAGACGCCGGCAAGATCGCGGGGCTCAACGTGCTCCGCATAATCAATGAGCCGACGGCCGCGGCCCTCGCCTACGGCCTGGACAAGAAGAAGGAAGAGACCATCGCCGTATACGACTTCGGCGGCGGTACGTTCGACGTCTCGGTGCTCGAGGTCGGCGACGGTGTCATCGAGGTGAAAGCCACGAACGGCGACACCCACCTCGGAGGCGACGACCTCGACCAGCGGATCATCGAGTGGATGATCCAGGAGTTCAAGAAGGACCAGGGCATCGATCTGTCCACCGACAAGATGGCTCTGCAGCGGCTCAAAGAAGCGGCGGAGAGGGCGAAGATCGAGCTCTCGAGCTCGGTCGAGACCGAGATCAACCTCCCGTTCGTGACCGCGAACGCCTCCGGTCCCAAGCACCTGCAGATGAAGCTCACCCGCTCGCAGTTCGAGAAGCTCGTGGACGACCTCTTCGAGCGGACTCTCGAGCCCTGCCGGCAGGCGCTGCGCGACGCTGGAGTCGAGCCCAAAGACATCGACGAGGTGGTCCTGGTCGGAGGCTCGACCCGCATCCCGAAAGTCCAGCAGATCGTCGAGTCTCTCTTCGGCCGAGAGCCCCACAAGGGAGTCAACCCCGACGAGGTGGTCGCTATCGGCGCCGCCATCCAGGCCGGCGTCCTCCAGGGAGACGTGAAGGACGTCCTGCTCCTCGACGTGACTCCGCTCTCGCTCGGCATCGAAACGCTCGGCGGAGTCGCGACCCGGCTCATCGAGCGCAACACCACGATTCCCGTGAGGAAAAGCGAAGTGTTCTCGACGGCCGCCGACAGCCAGACGACCGTCTCCGTCCACGTGCTCCAGGGCGAGCGGGAGATGGCTCGCGACAACCGGACCCTCGGGCAGTTCCAGCTCGTGGGCATTCCTCCGGCTCCGCGGGGAGTCCCTCAGATCGAGGTCACGTTCGACATCGACGCCAACGGCATCGTGAACGTCTCGGCCAGGGATCTGGCGACGGGCAAGGAGCAGAAGATCACGATCGAAAGCTCGAGCGGACTGAGCCAGTCGGAGATCGACCGCATGGTGAAGGAAGCGGAGTCGAACCGCGATTCCGATCGGAAGAAGCGCGAGGAGATCGAGGGGAGAAACCAGCTCGACAACGCGGTGTTCACGACCGAGCGCACGCTGAACGAGAGCCGCGCCGAGCTCGCCACGACCGACGCTACCCTCGTCCGCGAGGTCGAGGACGCTCTCGCGCGGGCGAAGCGGACGCTCGAGAGCGAAGACGCGGCCAGCTTCCGAAGCGCTTTCGAAGCGCTCACCAAAGCCGCTCACCGCATGGCGGAAGTCCTCTACCAGAAGAAGGGGAGCGGCGAAAAGCCGTCCGGGAGCGGAGCCGCCCCCGGACCCGGCAAGGCCGCGGAGGACGTGGTGGACGCCGAGTTCACCGAAGTCAACTGATACTGTGTAAGAAAAGGGGATGACGGGAGCAGATGGGATTCTCCACATCCCCCTTCTTACACGCCCCGGATTACTCCGTGCTTCTTCCCCACCCGGGTGAAGGCCTCGATGGCTCGGTCCACCTGTTCGCGCGTATGGGCGGCCGAGAGCTGCACCCGTATCCGCGCCTGGCCTTTGGGGACCACGGGGTAGCTGAAACCCACGACGTAGATTCCCTCGTCCAGCATGTCCTTCGCCATGTTCGAAGCGAGCCTCGCGTCGCCGAGCATGACGGGGACGATAGGATGGCTCCCCTCGACGATCTGGAATCCCCGCGAGGCCATCTCTTTGCGGAAATGGGCGGTGTTCTCGAGGAGCCGGAGACGGTGCTCGGATGTGGTCTCCAGGAGGTCGAGGACCCGGTTCGCGGCGGAAACGATCGAAGGCGCGAGGGAGTTGGAGAACAGGTAGGGCCGCGAGCGCTGCCTCAGTAGATCCACGATCTCCTTTCGCGCCGAGGTGAATCCGCCCGCGGCGCCGCCAAGGGCCTTCCCCATGGTCGAGGTGACGATATCCACCCGGTCCTGGACCTGGAAGAGCTCCGGCGTCCCCCGGCCTTTCTCCCCCACGAAGCCCGTCGCGTGGGAGTCGTCCACCATCACCATCGCCTGGAAGCGCTCCGCGAGATCGCAGATTCCGTCGAGGGGTGCTACCGTCCCGTCCATGCTGAAGACACCGTCGGTGGCGATGAGCTTGAGGCGGCAGGACGAAGCCTCCTTCAGCTGCTTCTCCAGATCCTGGAGATCCCGGTTCTGATAACGGAACCTCTTCGCCTTCGAGAGCCGGATTCCGTCGATGATACTCGCGTGGTTCAGGGCGTCGCTCACCACCGCGTCCTCTTCCGAGAGCAGCGTCTCGAAGAGACCGCCGTTGGCGTCGAAGCAGGAGCCGTAGAGGATGGTGTCCTCGGTTCCCAGAAACCTCGAGATCTTCGCCTCGAGCTCCTTGTGGATGTCTTGGGTTCCGCAGATGAAGCGCACCGAGGAGAGGCCGAACCCGCGGGCGTCGAGCCCCTGGTGGGCCGCCTCCAGGATCTCGGGCGCGCTCGAAAGGCCGAGGTAGTTGTTGGCGCAGAAGTTCAGCACCTCTCCCGAGGCGACGTCGATCCGGGCGCCCTGCGGCGAGCGGAGGATCCGCTCGCTCTTGTAGAGCCCGGCCTCCTCGATCTCCTTCAACGTGGAACGGTAGTGCTCTCGAGCTTGATCGAACATGGTCTCAGGCCTTTTGATCGCGCGAGCGCTGCTGCCGCCTCAGGCTCGCGACCAGGTCACCGGTGAGGAGCAGGAAGACCTTGATCGGATCCTCCTCGCTCTTCGCGCCGCGGGCCCCTCCCGCGAGCGGCTCGTACCCCAGGAGCGCGTCGACCGAGTGCAGGAACAGCGCCTGGTCCGACTCCCGGACGCCGGAGAACGAGAGGAACTGCTCCGGCCGGAAATCCCTCAGGAGGGTCTTCACCCGCTGGAGCTGGTCGACCCGGCGCCCTTCGTCGAACTCCTTGACTCGATCGAAGAGGTTCGCGAGCACGTCGAGGAGCTGACCGATGTCGAGGACGTTCTCCAGGTCCCGCTGGAAGAGCCGCTGCCGGGTGAGGGCGGGGTCGAAGATCGCCAGCTGCTCGAAGAGCGAAGCCGACAGGGTCTCGTGGATCTCGCGGATCCGGAGACCGAGCTCGTCCACCACGGCGTCGATCCGGCCCTCGAGGAACTCCCGGTCCACTTCCGAGCCCTGGGAGCGGCTCTGAGGCTTGAGGGGCACGAACCGGCGCACCCAGCGCGAGAGCTCCTGCCTCATGAACCGCATGTCGCCCGCGAGATCCCGCACCCGCTGTCCGTAACGCCCGCGAAGCTGCTCACCGCTCCCGCTGAGCGGGCAGCTCGCCATGAACTGCTCGAGCTGATGTAGGCGCCGACTGAGAGCGAAGACGTGCTGCCCGAGCTTCTCCACCTGGCGGTCGTAGCGCAGCCGGGCAACGGCCGCTTCCTGATTCCCGTTCCGGCTCGAGAAGAGCTTCAGCTCCCGGCGGATCTCCTCGATGCCGGTGAAGGCCTCCGACGACAGGAGGGCGGCCTTCATGAACAACTGCTCGACCAGGTTCTCCGTCATCTGCTGGTCGGGAATGCGGCGGATGCATTCGTTCAGGACCTCGAGCGAGGTTTCGCGGGAGAGGAACTCGAACGCCGCCTGGTCGCGGCCGTTGTTCAGCCGCTCCATCAGCGGCTGGCATAGAAGTCCATGGCGAAGGAGCTCTCCCGCCGTCGCGGACCGGGCTTCTCCCGTGGACAGCGAGCCGTCGGGTTCGGGATGCAGGGGATCCATGGTGTGCTCTTCTCGATAGTACTTCTATAACAAGCGCCCGTGAGGGGTGTCAAAACGGCGCGTTCCGTCAGTCCGTCTTGACGCGAATATGGCCCAGTCGGCTCACGAGAGTCTCGCGCAGCCGCCGAAACTCCTGGAGCTCTCCCCGGGTCAGTGCAAGGTGGCAGGCGTCGAGCTTTTCCACCAGCTCCAGGAGCTGGCGCCGCTCGAGCTCCGCTCTCACCGCGCGAAGATCCGCCTCGATCTTGTCGAGCGCCCCCACGCCGAGGTGGTTCAGAGTCGCGATAACGCTGTCCAGGGTCTCCACGGTTTCTCGTCCGCGGCTATTGTATATCTTCGCGGCGGACGACCATGACCTTGGACGGAAGGAGAATCGACGAGCTCCGGGAGGAGATTGCCGGGAAGGCGAAGGCAGCGGGCTTCGACAAGGTGGGCTTCGCGCCGGCGCGGCTCCCTGAATCGCGCGAGCTTTTGAAGGAATGGCTCGAGCGCGGCTACCAAGGGGAGATGGCGTGGATGGCGCGCGCCGCCGAGCGGCGCGCCGACGCCTCCCGCAGCCTCGAAGGGACGCTCAGCCTCGTCTGCTGCGGATTGAACTACTACCGGGGAGCGCCCGTCGGAGCTCCCGCGGGGTTCGGGGTCATCTCGAGCTACGCCCAGGGCGAGGACTACCACCGGGTGCTCGAGGGGAAGCTGAGGGAGGTGGCGGCGTTCATCGAAGCCCGCGCCTCGGTCCCGACGAGAATCTACGTCGACACCGGCCCCCTTCTCGAGAAGAGCTATGCCGCCGCCGCCGGTCTGGGCTGGGTCGGCAAGCATTCGAATCTCCTCTCGCGCGAGGGAAGCTCGTGGTTCT
>DAISKN010000405.1:0-6545 GCA_036820975.1 Acidobacteriota bacterium
CGCCAATCAAAAGAACCCCCTGCACTTGCCGGCTGGCAGAATCGATCGATACAACTGGCACGTGCCTTGCGTAATGAAGAAGAAGGAGGTTGTTTATGAAAGTATCTGAACTCATGACGACGGACGTTCAAACTTGTTGGATCAACGAGCCCCTCGACCGAAGTGCCAAGCTCATGTGGGAATCTGATTGTGGATCCGTCCCCGTGCTCGACCAGAACGGCAGGGTGGTAGGGATGATTACCGACCGTGACGTCTGCATGGCCGCGTACACGCAGGCACAGCCGCTGGCACGGATTCTGGTGTCGCAGGCCATGAGCGCCGAGCTGCACTCTTGCAAGCCCGAGGAGGACCTGGACAAGGTGGAGAAGAGGATGCGGTCCCAGCAGGTTCGCCGGCTGCCGGTCGTGGACGACGAGGGGCATTTGCGCGGGATCCTGTCCCTCGCCGATATCGCGCAGCGCGCCGCCAAGGAGGCGAAGGCCAAAGCGGGAACGAGGCAGGTCAGCTTCGCCGAAGTGGGCGAAACTCTCGCCGCCGTCACCGCGCCTCGCCGACTGGAGCTCGTGTCCGCGGCGAGCTGAGAGAGACGGTTCCGGGCCTCGCCGGTCACAGGAGCGAACCGCACGTGTTCGAAAGCCTTCTCGGTTGCGCTCGATAACTTGGAATTCGTGTTCGCTCGTGCCGACGGAAATCACCATCCGCCCGATGACCATGACCGAGCGGCCGTGAGATTTCATCCAGCGGTTGAGCCATTCGGCGCAAGTACTTCGAGCGCTCTAAGCCCGACTAGGTTGACTGTGCCGGTGGGCACGACACAATGGGGTTCGAGCTAGACCCAGGAAATTCCGCAGAAGAACAAGCAGTTCGAACAGCCTGCCACCCATTTCAATGGATTAGCGACTTCGCTCTGAGCTGCTTCATGATCTCACGGCAAAAAGCGGGCAAGTCGGACGGCTGCCGAGACGTAACGAGGTTTCCGTCCACCACGACCTCGTCGTCGACATAGCGAGCGCCGGCATCCCTGAGCTCCGCGGCGACGGTTTTGTAGCAAGTCGCCTCCCTTCCGCTCATAACACCGGCGCTCACGAGGATCTGCGGGCCGTGGCAGATGGCGGCAATGGGTTTGTTGGCGGCAGCGAAGGCCCGGACGATCTCTTGGAGCGCCGCGACCTGTCTCAGCGCGGCCGGTGCTCGGCCACCGGGAAGGACGAGGAGATCGTAATCTCGAGGTTCCACTTCCGGGAGCGTCCTGTCGATCGATACGGAGTATCCGTGCTTGCCCCGGATGGTTCCGGCGCGCGTCGACGCCACATCGGCCGAAATGCCTTCCTCTCGAAGACGGTACAGAGGTACGAGAAGCTCCGTATCCTCGAAGTCGTCGGCGCTTACGATCAACGCTCTCAGCTTGTCCATCTGAGCACTATCCTAATCCACGAGCTTGCCGGCGGCAGCTTTCAAGGGAACGGTTCTTGCAAAGCTGATTTGCGACGGCCGTGAGGAAGGCGGGGATGGAATGAGCGTCCTTGGGGATAGCATCGCGGTCGCGACCGTCATCCCCTGGCTGCTCCTCTCTATGGGATGCGAGAGGTCTCTGAACGTGACGGCAAAAGCCTCGACTCTGGAAGGCGGCGAGACGGTGAAACTTCCCCAGCCGGAACGCCGCGGGCCGCTCTCTCTCGAGGAAGCGCTTGCGCGCCGGCGGTCGCAACGGACGTTCACCAACGAGCCCCTCACGGCGGAGATGCTGTCTCAGCTTCTTTGGGCGTCTTCGGGCGTCACTCATGAAGACGGTCATCGAACCGCACCTTCCGCGGGGGCGTTGTATCCGCTCGAGATCTACCTCGCCAGCGCCTCGGGCTTCTTTCACTACGAGCCCCGGGCCCACCAGTTGGCGATGGTGCTCGAACCCGACCTGAGGCGCGAGATCAGCCGCGCCTCCCTCGATCAAGAGGCTCTCATGGAAGCCCCCGCGGTCTTCGTTCTCGCCGCAGTCTACGAGCGAACCGCCGCCAGATACGGACCGAGAGCCGAACGGTACGTTCACCTCGAAGCGGGCCACGTGGCGCAGAACCTCCTCCTCCAAGCCGTGAGCCTGGGCCTCGGCGCCGTTCCCATCGGCGCTTTCGACGACGAGAAACTTCACCGAGCCCTCGGCCTTCCCCGGAACCATCGACCCGTCTATCTCGTTCCCGTCGGCCACCCGCGATAGAAGAACGAGGCGGGTGTATGAACGGGCCCGGAAAGTCAGGACGGCGAGGTGGCCTGAAGCTCGAGTCGATTCACGACACCAGCCACCCCGAGAACGAGCCAGGCGTCGACCTCGGCCATCTCCCGAATCCGGTCGTTCGGCACCAGACCTTCGAGCGTAACCACCCGGTTGCTCGTGTGAGCACGGATCTCGGTCTCATCGACGAGCCGATCCTTCTCGAGGACCAATCGCACCGCATCCGTGATCTCGTCGTCGTTGTCGACCTGGTCGGGAACGACCTCCATCCCGTTCACCACGTCCCGGGTCCCCGGGATCCACCAGGCGAGCACCCCCGCGAGACGCTTGTGAGAGAGACTGGGAAGCTGCCCGTTCAACGTGACCACTCCGTCGTCCACGGCGGCGTCGATGACGGCGTAGGGCTCCGCCTGGGCCTTCCGGATCGATTCACGCCGGCCGGGGCTCTGGACCAGGAGGGTGACGTCACGAAACGCCGGTTCCTCCTCGAGGGTGTCTCGAAGGTGATCGCGAATCTCGGCATCCGTCATCCTCGTGGGCCGAGCGATACGAAGTCGATCGACCAATCCCGTCACACCCGGCGTCGCGGCGGCGATTCCGAGGGCGGTCTTCTTGACCGCGATGTTCTCCACGTCACCCTCGAGGACTACGGCATCACCCTCGACGGAGATCCGGATGGGATGACGATGAAGGTTGATTCGCGCTTCGTGCTCGAAGGCGGCGCGGATACGTTTCGCAAGACTCGCTTCAGTTTCCACGTCTATTGCCCGTTGCACATCCCATGCCATCAACTTCTGGGACTTGCAGCGTCATCTCCGGGGGAGAGTCCCTGGTTTCGGTTCCATCGCCGGGGCCCCAGCATTCGCAGAGAGCGGGGCTAGGGCCGCGACCCGGGCTCATCCGAGGCCGAGAAACGGATAACGCCGGAGGTCCTCGCGGGTCCACAGGGTCATACCTGCCCGATCGCCCACGCTGTCCACCGCGAGGACCGCGTCCGGGTCGTCGAAAGCGACCCGGGCGGAAGCGCCGGTAGTAGAAAGTCGCGCGAGAACGGCGTCGGCGAGCGAGCGCTCCTCGTCCTTCGTCGAAAGTGTTCCTTTGAGACCCCTGCGGTGGATTCTCACGTGGAAGGTCTTGCCCGCGAGACTTTCCGCGAGGCCCAGGGCGAGCTCCTGCGCCTTTGCCTCGAACTCCTCGGGCGACTGGAAATGGAATGTCTCGCGGACGGGCCTGACATGCGCGACGACCTCCGGGAAGCTGCGGCTCTCTGACCAGAGCGTCTGAAGGCGAGCGAGAAACGCATCGACATCGGACACCTTCATGACCACGATGTTGTAGAACTCTGTGCGAGAGAGCTCGCCCTCCAGGGAAAGGAGCCGGCAGGCGCGGCGAAATCCTCCGTCGTGGATCGTCGCGACCACGTTCCAGTCGCGCATCAGGAGCCTCTCTTCACGGCGAGCGAAACCCCGAGCTTCACGAGAAGCAGGATCCAGGGCGCGCCGTGAAGGAGCAGGTCGAGCCAGTCGATGGGCCGTCGAAGATCGCCCTGGAAGAGCATCTGGAGCTTTTCGACCACGTGAGGCGGCCGAAAGGGCGCCAGGCCGAGGGTGAGGCAGAGAATGACGATGAGGCCCCAGGGAAGGCGGTCGACGACGGCGAAGAAGCTCTCAGTCGTCATTCTGATGACCTTGCCCGGCATCCGATCCGGAATCCTGATACGGCCGTCGGATGCTCCTGGTTCCATTGCGTGAGAGCGATCGCGAGCACGAGCCAGGCCACTGTCATGGATGGAGCCCATCCCTCAAGCAAAGGCAGTATCGAGGATCATCATCAAAAGGAAACCGAAGACAACCCCCACCGTGCCGGCGAGTCCTTGTCCCTCCCGGTGGCTCTCGGGGATGATCTCGTTGCTGATAACGAAGAGCATGGCTCCGGCGGCGAAGCCCATTCCCCAGGGCAGCAGCGCCTCCGACAACGCGACGGCGAGGACACCCAGAACGGCGCCCACGAACTCGACGAGACCGGTGAGGAGAGCCACCAGGAACGAGCGCCCCCTCGAATAGCCGATCTCCACCAGCGCCAGGGCGACGGCGAGGCCTTCGGGAAGGTTCTGCAGAGAGATTCCGACCGCGAGACTCGTGCCGTTTCCGATGGATCCCCCGCCGAAGCCGACTCCCACAGCCAACCCCTCCGGAAAGTTGTGAATCGTGATCGCGAAAACGAAGAGCCAGACGCGAGAGAGACGTCGGGTCGCGATGCCCTCGAGTCCCTTGATGAAGTGCTCGTGGGGGAGATACCGGTTGGCCGCGAGGAGGACGAGGGCCCCGAGCACCATCCCCGAAGCGACCATTCCCGAGCCCGCGAGGCCTTCGTGCCCCTGGCGACCCGCGGCCTCGATGCCCGGAACGACCAGGGAGAACGACGTCGCCGCCAGCATCACCCCGGCGCCAAAGCCGAGCATCATGGCGCTGGTGAAGGGGCGGACGGCCTTGACCAGGAACAAGACGGGAACGGCGCCGAATCCCGTGGCCAGGCCCGCGACGAGACCGGCAAGGCTTCCGATCCAGATGAACGAGGCGGGGTCGAGCGGCGTCTCGGCAGGCGGCACGAATCTCTCTCGACATCTCCGGCGACGTCTCCCGCCGGGCCGCCGGGGTTACTCTTCCAGGAGACTTCGCAGCATCCAGGCCGTCTTCTCGTGGATCTGGAGGCGCTGCGTGAGGAGATCCGCCGTAGCCTGGTCCGAGGCTTTCTCCGAAGCGGGGATGACGGCGCGAGCGGTGGCGATGACCGTCTCGTGTCCCTCGAGGAGCAGCCGGATCATCTCTTTCGCTTTCGGGACCCCTTCGGTATCCGGAATGCCCGAAAGCTTTGAAAACGCGGCATAGCTGGCGGGGGCCGGATGGCCGAGCGAACGAATCCGCTCGGCGATGGCGTCGACCGCGAGCGCCAGCTCGTTGTACTGCTGCTCGAAGAGGAGATGAAGGGTCTGGAACATGGGGCCGGTGACGTTCCAGTGGAAATTATGCGTCTTCAGGTACAGCGTGTAGCTTTCGGCGAGGAGCTTCGATAGCTCCCCGGCGAGATGTGCTCTGTCTTTCTCGTTGATACCGATACCCATTTGCAGACTCCTTCCGTTCTTCGAGAGTTCGTTACCGCTTCAATGCTTTCCGTACTCGAGGCTCTTCCCGCGCCGCTGCGCGTAGATGTAGGCCTCGAGGGCGCGCATCCGCTCATCGTCGGGCTCGAATCGGGTGCCCCGTACCGGCTGCTCGACGCACCAGTTGATCATGTCCCGGAGAAGGGCCACCCGCCCCATCTGCACCTGGAACTTCGGATAGGTTTCCGGATGGGTGTTGGCGCCGTCCGGATGACACATGTCGCAGGAGACGGCGACCGTGCTTCTGAGCGCGTCGGCGTCGTGAAAGATGCGAGAGCCCTCGACGACCAGCTTCTCCGTCTCCCGGGACCACATCAGAAGATCCCGTTCCGTGTACTGCCCGTACACGTGGCCTTTGCCCTGCTCTCCGCTCTGGAGCAGCGCCGAGTTGTCGGCCGGGGGCTGAATCTTGTGACGCTCTTTCTCTTCCGCGACCCAGTCCGACGCTTTCTCGGGGTTCTTTCGCTTCCACTGCGACAGGATGGAGTCGGCGAGCGCCTGCCCCTCCTGTCTCTCCTGTTCTTCCTTCTTCTCCTGCCCTCCCGAGCCGGTTCCCGAAAGAAGCGCAGCGACGGCGAAGGTCGTTCCCCAGATCGAAAGAAGCCTCGTTCCTTGGCTCACGGTTCCCTCCTTTTCTCGTTTCCGCGGCGTCAGTAGCTCGGACGATTCGGCCGCGCCGGCAGCGATTCCCTGCCCCAGCTCACGGTGTACTCCCTCGCGACCGTGACCGGATTCCGGTTCCAGAAGTTGTAGACCTTGTCCACCAGGCCTTCGGGGTGGACCCGCACTTCGCCATCGCCGCAGCCATCCTGGGGATTGAAAGGATCCGGCCGGCTCATCTGGATGGTGAGAGGGGGCATTCCTTCGGGGGCATAGGGCCAGGGCCAGGCGGTGGCCAGCATGCCGTGGAAGTGGATGTTCCCGATGCGGTTGGTGAGCATCTGGTGCGTATGGCCGTGAATCACCGACACGTTCTTGAACCGGCTCAGAATCGCCTGCACCTCGTCGGCGTCGTCCGTCCAGAAATTCCAGTTCTTGTAGAGCTTGTAGAGCGGCGAGTGCGAGAAGACGACGAGCGGAGTGTCGTTCCCGAAACGAGACAGATCGTTCTGGAGCCACTGTCTCTGTTCGGCCCCGACGGTGAACGGTCGCTGAACGCCG
>DAISKN010000406.1:0-6539 GCA_036820975.1 Acidobacteriota bacterium
CATTTTACGGGCAAGGATATCCTTCGCAGAACCGGCGACGATGGCGATCGGAAAGCCGGGAGCCCGGAACGCGGCGTTTCTCGCGGCGCAGATCCTGGCGACGTCCGACGACTCCCTCGCCCGGAAGCTCGCCGCCTGGCGGGAGGAGAAGGCCCGGGAAGTCGAGGCCGCCTCTGAGAAGATGCAGCGAGAGGCCTAGGGTTCCGGTTCCGCTCGATGTGCGGGCGTATCATCCCTGTAATTGAAAGACCATCTTTCAATTTACAGGGATCGCACCCACCGGCAACTGGTTCGCGAGCTGGCCGCAGGCCGCGAGGACGTCGTCTCCCCGGCTCCGCCGCAGGCTCGCCGTGAGGCCCGAATCGGCGAGGATCTCGAGAAACCTCGACGTCGCCCGCGGCGACGAGCGCTCGTGGGGAGCGCCCGGCCAGGGGTTGTACGCAATGAGGTTCACCTTGGCTTTGATCCCGCGTAGGAGCGAAGCCAGCCTCTTCGCGTCCTCCGGTCCGTCGTTCTCGCCTCCGAGAAGGACGTACTCGAAGGTGATGCGCCTTCTCTTCGGGATGGGAAGCGCCCGGGCCGCGTCGAGGAGCTCCTCGAGAGGGTGTTTTCGGTTGATGGGCATCACCCGGGAGCGCACCTCGTCCGTCGTCGCGTGAAGGCTGATGGCGAGCCCCACGGGAGGAGCTTCGGCGGCGAAGCGCGCGAGCTCCTCGACCATCCCCGCGGTCGATACGGTGATGCGGCGGGGCGAGATCGAGAACGCCTCGTCGTCGGTGAGGATCCGGATCGCTTTCAGAACCGCCTCCGAGTTCAGGAGCGGCTCTCCCATTCCCATGAAGACGATGTTGCTCCGCGCTTTCGCCTCGGAGAGGGCTCCGCGCGCGAGAAGGAACTGCGCGAGGATCTCCCCCGCCGTCAGGTTCCGCTCGAAGCGGATGGTCCCCGAGAAGCAGAAGCTGCATTTGAGGGGACAGCCGACCTGTGTCGAAAGGCAGAACGTGCTCCGGCTGGGCCGCCTGCGCGAAGCTTCGGCGAGCCTGGCCGAAGCCCCCGGGGCGAAGGACGGCTCAGGAATATGAACGCACTCGACGTTCCGTCCATCCCAGAGCTCGACCAAGTGCTTGGTGGTTCCGTCCTTCGAGACGTGCCGCGAGGCGATCTTCGGTCTTTCGATCGCGTAGTCGAGCGCGAGCTCTTCCCGGAGCCCCTTCGGAAGGTCGGTCATGCTCTCGAAAGACGAAGCCCCCCGGGCATAGATGGCGCGGTAAATCTGGCGCCCGCGGAAGGCGGGGAGCCCCCGTTCGAGCATCGCCCGCTCGATCTCCTTCCGCTCCAACCCGAAGAGGTTCATACGTTTGGATCCTAGCACGGCGCTGTGTTACCCTTCGGGTCCCTTCCATGTTTCGTAAGGAAGTCCTCGCGAACGGGCTCACCGTTCTGACGGAGAAGATGCCCCATGTGCGCTCGGTCGCCGTAGGCGTCTGGATCCGCCGGGGGAGCCGCCACGAGCAGAAGTCCGAGAGCGGGCTCGCGCACTTCCTCGAGCACATGCTCTTCAAGGGCACCGAGCGCAGGACTCAGGCGGAGATCGCCCAGGAGATGGACGAGATCGGCGGCCAGACCGACGCCTTCACCGCCCACGAGTACGCCGGCTTCCACGCGAAAGTGCTCGACGAGCACGTGGTGCGGGCCGTCGATCTCCTGTCCGACATCGTGTCCCAGCCCCGCTTCGACGCCGAAGAGATCGAGCGCGAGCGCAAGGTGATTCTCGACGAGATGAAGAGCGTCGAGGACACGCCCGACGACGTGGTGCACGACCTCTTCACCGAGGCGTTCTGGCCCGACCACGGTCTCGGCCGGCCGGTGCTCGGCCGGGTGGAGACGGTCTCGGGCTTCACCCGGAAGGATCTCGTCGGTTTTTTCGAGAAGATCTACGCCCCGAGCAACCTGATCGTGGCCGCCGCGGGAAACCTCGAGGAAGAGCAGATCCTCGACCTCGTCCGCGAGCGCTTCTCCTCGCTCGCGACCCCTCCCGACGGAATCGCGAACGTGCCCCCGAAGGTCTCGCCCACGATTCAGCTCGAAGAGAAAGACCTCGAGCTCGCCCATCTCGTCGTCGGCTCCGAAGCGCCTCCTCAGGCCTCGCCCCGCCGCCACGCCGCCTACGTTCTCAACGCCGTTCTCGGCGGCAACCTGAGCTCCCGCCTCTTCCAGGTGATCCGGGAAGAGCACGCTCTCGCTTACTCGGTGTTCTCGAGCCTCAGCGCGTACCACGACACCGGACAGTTCTCGATCTACGCCGGTACCGAGGCACAGAACGTTCCGCTGGTTCTCGACCTGGTTCTGACCGAGCTCCGGCGAATCAAATCGCAGCCGGTGGAACAGGAGGAGCTGAAGCGGGCGAAGAGCCACCTCCGGGGGAGCATCCTCATGGGGCTCGAGTCGACGAGCGCGCGCATGTCGCAGCTCGCCCGTCAGGAGATGTATTTCGGGCGATACGTGAGCGCCGATGAGGTGATCTCGGGCATCGACGCGGTCTCCTCCTCCGAGGTCCTCGAGCTCGCCGCCGAGATATTCGGGCGGGGACCGCTGGCGATGACCGTGCTCGGAAGGCTCGAGCACCTGCGGCCGATTCCGGAGAGCCTGGTTGCCTGAGTTTCATATCTCCATACTGGGAAGTGGAAGCACAGGAAACGTCACTTTCGTCTCCGACGGCTCGGTGAGGGTTCTCCTCGACGCCGGGCTCGCCTGCAAGGAAATCGAGAAAAGGCTCCGGCTCTTCGGCGTCTCGCCCAGGCACATCGACGCCGTCCTCGTCTCCCACGAGCACGGGGACCACGCCCGCGGGGCCTGGCGCTTCTGCTCGAAGCACCGCATCCCGCTCTACGCGACCGAAGGCACGTTCCGCTTCATGCCGCGGGTCCCGGAGAAAGAAGTCGAGTGGGTCCGCGTGCGCTCGGGCGGGAGCTTCAAGCTCGGCCGGCTGACCGTCGATCTGTTTCCGACGCCCCACGACGCCGCCGATCCCGTCGGGTTCCGCCTGCGGCGTGGACGGCTCGCGTTCGGACACGTCACCGACATCGGCCACGTGTCGGAGGAGGTGGCGACGGGCCTCCGAGGCTGCGACGCCATCCTCATCGAGTCGAACCACGACATCGAGATGCTGCGCTCGGGCGATTATCCCGAGTCACTCAAGAACCGGGTCGGGAGCCGCTGGGGTCATCTCTCGAACGAGGCCCTCGCGCGCTACCTCGAGGAGCGCCTTCCCGACGCCGTGCGCCACCTGTTCCTCGCCCACCTCTCGCGGCAGAACAACCACGAGACCCTGGTTCTCGACTGCTGCCTGGAGGCGCTCCGGCGGCGCGGGGGACGGGCGCCGAAAGTGCATCTCACCTATCCCGACCGGCCGACCGCGATGCTGCGGGTGAGCGAGGCGAAGCCGGTCCTGGTCGAAGAGCGGGCTCAGGGAGTTCTGGTTTTCGAAACATGCTGCCATGCTGACTGACCGATACGTCCACCCCGAGATGGGCCGCATCTGGAGCGCGGAGTCGAAGTTCGACGCCTGGCGCGAGGTTGAGCTGGTAGCCTGCGAGGTGATGGGGGAAGAGGGCATCGTCCCGAAAGAGGCCGCGCGGGAGATCCGGGCGAAGGCCTCCTACTCCATCGAGCGCATCGACGAGATCGAGCGCGAGGTCAAGCACGACGTCCTCGCCTTCACCCAGGCGCTCGCGGAGAGCGTCGGCGAGGCGGGTCGTTGGATCCACTTCGGGCTCACGAGCTACGACATCGTGGACACCGCGCTGGGAATGAGGATGCGGGACGCGATGGACTTGATACTCAAGGACGTCGCGGCGCTGTCCGCGGTCCTGAAGTCCCGCGCCTTCGATCACAAAAAGACGGTGATGGTGGGCCGAACCCATGGTGTCCACGCGGAGCCGATGACCTTCGGCATGAAGCTCGCCCTCTGGTACGCGGAGATGGAGAGAAACCGCGCGCGGCTCGAGCGGGCTCGCGACGTCGTCGCCGTGGGAAAGCTCTCCGGCGCCGTCGGAACGTTCGCCCATCTCCCGCCCCTCATCGAAGAGAAGATTTGCGCGAGGCTCGGCCTTACGCCCGCCCCGATCGCGACCCAGGTGCTGCAGCGCGACCGCCACGCGGAAGCGCTCTCGGCGCTCGCGATCGTCGCGTCGACTCTCGACAAGATCGCGGTCGAGATCCGGAGCCTCCAGCGGACGGAGATCCGCGAGGTCGAGGAGTTCTTCTCGGAGAAGCAGAAGGGCTCTTCCGCCATGCCCCACAAGAGAAACCCCGTCATCTCCGAGAACATCTCGGGGCTCGCGCGCGTCATCCGGGGAAACCTCCAGGCGGGGCTCGAGAACATCGCCCTCTGGAACGAGCGCGACATCTCCCACTCCTCGGCGGAGCGGATGATTCTCCCCCAGAGCTTCATGCTCACCGACCACATCCTGAGGCGCGCGGCCTCGGTTCTCGACAACCTCATCGTCTATCCCGAGAAGATGCGGGAGAACCTGGAGTCGATGAAGGGACTGGTTTTCAGCGGACAGGTGCTGCTCCAGCTCGCGAAGAAAGGACTCGCTCGCGAGGAGGCCTATCGCCTGGTGCAGAGAAACGCCATGGCCGTATGGCAGAAGAAGGGAACGCTCCGCGACCTTCTCGGGAACGACCCCGAGGTCCGGAAGTGGCTCGACGAGGCGGAGCTCGATCGGGCCTTCGATCTCGAGCGGCAGATGGAGCATATCGACACCATCTACCGCCGGGTGTTCGGAACCCATAATTGATGTCATGAAGGTAAACGTCATCGTCCGGCTCAAAGAAGCGGTCCACGATCCCCAGGGGGAGACCATCGGCAACGTCCTGAAACAGGTCGGCTACGGAAGTGTTTTCGCCGTGCGCCAGGGGAAATTCTTCGAGCTCACCCTCGAGGCCGGCACCAAGGAAGAAGCCCAACGTCTCGCCCGGGAGATCGCCTCGCGCGTGCTCTCGAACCCGGTGCTCGAGGTCTTCGAGGTGGAGGTTTCGGACTAACGTGCCGCGCTTCGCCGTCTGCGTCTTTCCCGGCTCCAACTGCGAAGAGGACGTGAAGTACGCTCTCGAGGACGTCCTGGGAGAGCCGACGGATCTCGTCTGGCACAAGGAGACTTCTCTCGAGGGATACGACGCCGTCATCCTTCCCGGAGGCTTCGCCCACGGCGACTACCTGAGGCCCGGCGCACTCGCCCGGTTCTCGCCCGTCATGGACCCGATCCGGGAGATGGCGGAGGCGGGAAGGCCGGTCATCGGGATCTGCAACGGCTTTCAGATGCTCCAGGAAGCCGGCCTTCTCGAAGGCGCCATGCTCCGCAATCGCACCCTCACCTACATCTGCCGGTACGTGGACCTCCGCGTCGAGCACACGGACTCTCCTCTCACCGCGACTCTCGAGGAGGGCGAAGTCCTCCGGATTCCGATAGGCCACGCCGACGGGAACTACTTCGCCGACGAGACGACGCTCGACACCCTCGAGACGAAGGGCCGCGTCCTCTTTCGTTACGTTACCAACCCGAACGGCGCCGAGAGGAGCATCGCGGGAATCCGGAGCGAGCGCGGCAACGTGGTGGGATTGATGCCGCACCCCGACCGCTGCTACGAGCCCGATCTCGGGACGGACGACGGACGGAGAGTGCTCGAGAGCCTGGTTGCCTGGACGAAACAGCATGCCTGAGCTCGAAGAATCCCTGAAGGCCCACAACCTCACGCGGGAGGAGTACGACCGTATCGTCGAAAAGCTCGGGCGCGAGCCGAACGAGAACGAGCTCGGGATGTTCTCGGTGATGTGGTCGGAGCACTGCAGCTACAAGAGCTCGCGAGTCCACCTGAGACGGCTTCCGACCCGCGGTCCTCGCGTGCTCCAGGGTCCGGGAGAGAACGCCGGGGTCGTCGACATCGGGCACGGCCTCGCCGCGGTCTTCAAGGTCGAGTCCCACAACCACCCGTCCTTCATCGAGCCTTTCCAGGGGGCGGCGACCGGAGTCGGGGGCATCATCCGCGACATCTTCACCATGGGCGCGCGCCCGATTGCGCTCATGAACTCCCTTCGTTTCGGGCCGCTCTCCATCCGGAAGAACCGCTCGATCCTCACCGGAGTCGCCGCCGGCATCGCGAGCTACGGAAACAGCATGGGGATCCCGACCGTGGGAGGCGAGGTCTCTTTCGAGGACGTCTACAGCCTGAACCCTCTGGTGAACGCGTTCTGCCTCGGCATCGCTCCCAAGGACCGCATATTCCTCGCGCGAGCCGAAGGCGAGGGAAACCCCGTGTTCTACGTGGGCGCGAAAACGGGGAAGGACGGAATCCACGGGGCGACGATGGCGTCCGCCGAGTTCGACGAAGCGGCCGAGGAGAAGCGCCCCACGGTTCAGGTCGGGGATCCTTTTCTGGAGAAGCTCCTCCTCGAAGCCTGCCTCGAGCTCATGGCGACCGACGCTCTGGTCGCCATCCAGGACATGGGCGCCGCGGGGCTCACCTGCGCCTGCTCG
>DAISKN010000407.1:0-6530 GCA_036820975.1 Acidobacteriota bacterium
TCCAGGAGGTTTCCGTCGACAGGGTCGTGACGGAGCCTGGAGTCGTCGCCGCCTACATCCTCAGCCCCGCGGGTGAGGTCCTGGCGCCGCCGGACCGGGCGGGCGAGGCGCCGGCGATCGACGGGCTTTCGGGCGCCGTCGCCGACGTTCGAAGCTTCCGTGAGAGTCGGGATTCGAACGGCGACCGCATCCTCGCCCAGCCGGTGATCCACCGCGGCCGGCGCGTCGGAGTCGCGATCCTGACCCATCGCTCTCCCGCCGCCGGATTGCCCTGGGTGGCGCTCCTCCTCGGGTCGCTTCTTCTTGCGATCGCCGTCGTCGGCCTGGTGCTGCTGGCGAGAAGGATGACGGTGAGTCCGCTGAATGATCTCCGCCTCGAAGTGGATGCGCTCGGCGAGGGAGGAGGGGCTGCCCTCACCGTCGAGCGGCCGTACAGCGAGCTCTCTCAGCTCGCCTCCAGCCTGAACCGGGCGCTGGCCGCGCGCCAGGCGATGTCCGGCGGCGGATCGATCGAGTCGAGACAACCAGTGGCGCCGGACCGGCATTGACTGTGCTACGCTTGCCCCCGGTGCCTTTCGATCCGCGCCGTCCCGAGTCTATGAAAAACACAGCCACGCGCAGGGAATACCCCTGTCTCGTCGTTCACGCCGCGGAAGGGGATCCGGTCCGCCATGTCATCAAGGGGCGCGAGGCCACCATCGGCCGCGAGCCCACGAACCACATCTGCATCCGCGATCCGCTCGTGAGCAAGCACCATGCGAGGATCATCATCTCGAATCACAGCGTCACGCTGTTCGACCTCGGGAGCGCCAACAAGACGCGGGTGAACGGTCAGGTGGTGACCCAGGCGACGCTGCGATACGGAGACGAGCTGACGTTCGCGCGCGTGAAGTGCGGCCTGGTCCTCGCCGCGGTGTCGGAATCGGAGGACGCACCGGTCCCGGAGGGGCTCACGCTGTGAGTCTCTCGGAGCGCATCCAGAGCGATCTGGTGGCCGCGATGAAGAGCAAGGAAGCGCTCAAGCTGAGCGTGCTGCGCATGGCCAAGGCGGCGCTGAAGAACAAAGAGATCGAGCTCCGGAGGCCGCTCTCTCCCGACGAGGAGAACCATGTCCTCCAGAGCCTGGTGAAGCAGCGCACCGAGTCCATCGAGTCGTTCGAGAAGGGCGGCCGCGCCGATCTCGCGGAAAAAGAGGGGAAGGAGCGCGAACTCCTCCGGACGTATCTCCCGGAAGCGGTCTCCGAATCCGACGTCGAGCGGGTGGTGATCGAGGTGGTGAAGGACCTCGGCGCCGGCTCGGCCAAAGACGTCGGGGCGGTCATGAAAGAGGCGCTGGTCCGCCTCAAGGCGACGGGGAAGACCGTCGACGGCAAGGCGGTGAACGCAATCGTGCGCGCGAAGCTTTCTTGAGCGATTCCGTCTTGAAGCCGAAGGCGGTGCGGGCCGGCGCCGTCATCGGAGTGGTCGCCCCCGCGAGCCCGGTCCGGAAAGAGTTCGTCGATGCCGGCGTCGCCGAGCTCGAGCGCCTCGGCTTTCGGACGCGCCTCGGGCAGAGGCTGTACCACCGCGGCCGCTACACCGCCGGGACCGTTTCCGACCGGCTCCAGGACTGGGTCGAGCTCTGGGACGATCCCGAAGTCTCCGCTCTCTTCTGCGCCCGGGGCGGCTACGGAAGCATGGATCTGCTCACGGGCCTCTCAGCCGAAAGGACCCGGGAGAATCCCAAGGTCGTCCTGGGGTCGAGCGACGCGACCGCGCTCCTGGCGTTCCTCCGGAGCGGGGCGGGGATGGTGTCGTTCCACGGGCCGATGGTGGCGCAGCAGATTGCCCGGGGCGACTACGATCGCGAGAACCTGCTCTCGGTTCTGGGATCGATCGACGCGCCGGGAACGATAGCGGTCGAGACCGTCGAACGGCTGCACCCGGGCTCCGCCGAAGGCCCACTTCTAGGAGGTTGTCTCTCCATCGTCGCCGCCCTCGCGGGGACGCGCTTTCTGCCTTCGTTCGCGGGGGCCATCCTCTTTCTCGAGGACACGCAGACCAAGCCCTATCAGATCGATCGAATGCTTACCCAGCTTCGCCTCGCGGGACTTCTCGACGGGGTGCGCGGGCTGGTCTTCGGCGAGATGCCGGGCTGCGAGCAGCATCCCGACCAGGGCTACACCCTCCAGGAGATGCTCCGGGACTGGACCTCGTACCTCCGCGTTCCCGTGCTCTTCGGATTCCCGTCCGGACACACGACCTCGAAAGGACTGGCACTGCCTCTGGGAGCGCGCGCGCGCCTCGACGACGACGGCTTCACGCTTCTCGAAGGAGCGGTTTCGTGATCGGGACTCTCCCCTCCTCCGCGCGCATCCACCTCCTCGGAATTTCCGGGACGGCCATGGCCTCTCTCGCCGGTCTACTCGAGGAGCGGGAGTTCCGGGTTACGGGCTCCGATAACGATTGCTACCCGCCGATGTCGACGCTCCTCGCGGAGCTGGGAATCGAAGTGCGCTCGCCTTACGCTCCCGGGAATCTCCCCGACGGCGTGGATCTGGTCGTGGTGGGAAACGCGCTCTCCCGCGGCAATCCCGAGCTCGAGGCAGTCCTCGAGCGGCGGCTTCCCTACGTGTCGATGCCCGAGGTCCTGAAAGACCTCTTCCTCCGCGGCCGCACTCCCGTCGTCGTCGCCGGCACCCACGGCAAGACGACGACCTCGTCGCTCACGGCGTGGCTCCTGGATTCCGCGGGGCGCGACCCGGGTTTTCTCATCGGGGGGGTGCCGGCGAACTTCGCCCGAAGCTTCCGCACGGGCACGGGCGAGGCCTTCGTCGTCGAGGGCGACGAGTACGACACCGCGTTCTTCGACAAGGGGCCCAAATTCCTCCACTACCTTCCCACGGTGGCGATCGTCTCCAACGTCGAGTTCGATCATGCCGACATCTACCGGGATGCCGACGAAGTCGAGAGAGCCTTCCGCCTCCTCGCGAACCTCGTTCCCCGAAACGGTCTCCTCATCGCCGGAGTCGAGAGCGAGCGGGCTCGCCGGGTCGCCGAGAGCGCGATCTGCCCGGTCGAGAGCTTCGCTGTGAAAGGGGAGGCGGACTGGACCGCCGAGGTTCTCGAGAGCGGTGCCGGAGGCACGCGGTTCCGGCTGTTTCGGAAGGGGCTCGAGATCGCAGACGCGTCCGCGCGGTTCTGGGGAGCGGCGTCGCTCCGTAACGCCCTCGCGGCGGCTGCCGCGGCGCATTTCCTCGGCTGCTCCGGCCTCGAGATCGCGCGGGGCCTTTCGACGTTCTCCGGGGTCAAGCGGCGGATGGAAGTGCGCGGAGTCGCGGGGGGGGTCACGGTGGTGGACGACTTCGCGCATCACCCGACCGCGGTCCGGGAAACGCTTCTCGCGGCGCGCGGCCGCTTCCCCGGCGCTCGGATCCTCGCGGTCTTCGAGCCGCGCTCCTTCACCTCGAGAAGCCGGGTGTTCCAGCAAGAGATGGCGGAGGCGCTCGCTCTCGCCGACGAGGTGACCCTCGCCCAGGTTTTCTCGTCGACCCGCCTTCCTCCCGAGGAAGAGCTCTCGGAGGAGAAGCTGGTCTCCGACCTCGAGGCCGCGGGGATCGAATCCGCTTTCGTTCCCCGGGTGGAAGAGATCGTCGCTCGACTCGAGAAGCGAGCGAAGCCCGGAGACGTCGTGCTGGTGATGTCGAACGGAAGCTTCGGCGGCCTGCACCAGAAGCTCCTGGACGTTCTCGCGAATCAGCGAAGAGTGTAAGAAGGGGGATGTGGAGACAGGAGGAGATAAGGAGATGAACCTCCTCCTGTTGTCCGCTCGTGTTGGATTTTCTTCTTCGCGCCCCTGCTGCTTTGCGCCTTTGCGTTGAAAAGCTTCCCTGGGCGAATGGCGGCAAGTATTAGGTGACGCCCGCGGGCTCTCTGGGACCGTCGACCGGAAGGAGAAATCGCACGAGGGTACCTCGCTCGGGGCGGCTCTCGATCTCGATCTCTCCTCCGTGCTCCTCGACGATCTTCTGCGCCGTCACCATCCCCAGGCCGATTCCCTCGGATTTCCCGTAGGAGAAGAACGGCTCGAAGAGCCGGTGGCGAATCTCCTCCGGGATTCCGCAGCCGCGGTCCTCGACCTCGATGACCGCTTCGCCCGCGCGGTCGGCGGCGCGAATGGTGAGAACACCGCCTCCGGGCATCGCCTGACAGGCGTTGGTCGCGACGTTCCATAGCGCGCGCTCGAGCCTCGCCCGATCGACCCGGATCTTGGGAGCCTCTGCCGACGAGAGCTCGACGACGATACCCCGGTCGTTGTAGTGCCGCCGGAGCCTCTCGGCGAAGCTTCCGAGGTAGTCCCCGAGATCGACCCACTGGGGCGCCAGCTCCGGCCGGGAGCCGCGGGTGAACTCCAGGAGCTCCTGCACCATGTGGGCCAGGCGGTCGCATTCCTCGAGCATGAAGCGCCCGTAGTCGCGCCTCTCCGATTCGGCGAGGTCCAGCCCCGCGACCATGCCGGCGTAGCCGCGAAGCGCCGTCAGCGGACCGCGGAAGTCGTGGACGATGGTTCCTATCATCCGGCCGATGGCGGAAAGGCGCTCGAAATGGATGCGCTCCTGGGCGAGGTGGATGTTCCGGAGCGCCGTCGACGCGTGCTGTGCGAGTAGCGAAAGGAGCTTGACCGGCTCTCCGCGGACGTCCTCGGGAGTCCGAAAAAAGAGGACCCCGAGGAGCTCGTCCTTGTACTGGAGGGGGATCGCGTTTCGATCGGCGGGAAGCTCCCGCCTGAGGACGGTCTCGACCGAATCGCCCCCGGCGTTCGGGAGCTCGAGTCGACGTCTCAGGCTCTCGCGCTCCGCCGCGGACAGGTTTCCGTCACCCGGCTCCACCGGGAACCAGAGCGTCCGGGAGTGAATCGATTCGCGGCCCAGGTAGAGAACGTCCAGGGGGACGCTGCCCAGGAGCCTGGATCCGGCCCGATGGGTCTCTCGCAGGATGTCGCGGAAGTCGAAGCTCCCCGCCATGGCGACGCCGGCGGCGCTCAGGAGCTCGAGCCGTTCGGCGCGCTCGCTCTCGCTCGCTCGATCGTTCATGAGTCCGGAGACAGGAGTCGAAAGGCCGGCTTCGCCCCGGAGACCCCATTCTCGGCTGCGCTGTTATGAAGACCTTTATTATACATGACCTCCGGGCGGCATGTTAAGATCGCATTTCCGGGCATCGTGATAGGTCCTGAGCCCGCCTCCGCCCCTTGGGGCTGCTGGCGGGACGCGCCGGAGCGCTTCGCGCGAAGGCGCCGGTCCCGAATCGAACTGGAGCTTGCCGTTTGTCCCAGCGCGCTGAATTCCTGCTCGGGCAGATGTCCCAGTGGGTCGATCGCCTCTCGGAGACCGGCCGCAGCGAGTACCTCTTCGAGCTCGAGATGTGGCTGAGGAGCTTCGAGAGATACTTCCGCATCCGGAACCAGCCCCTCTCGGAAGACTCCACCCGCACCCTCGCCATCCGGAGCTTCTACGAGGAGATCGGCCTCGTGGCTCACGCCATCGAGCGGGTGACCAAGCTCTGCACTCTGCTCTCGAGCGAGGACCAGGTCAGCCACGATCGGTTCGACAAGTACGTCGAGAACTTTCTCAAGCAGGACGATATCGCCGATCCCTACGTGGCGCGGCTCCTTCGCCAGGCCAGCCCGGCGTCGGCGCTCACCCTCTTGAGGGAGAGCTTCGAGGACTTGAAGCTCCTCCTGACGGAGCTGTCCAAGCTGTCGCGGATTCCCTACTCCACGTTCCAGAGCGTCGGCCGGCTGATCTACCGTGAGGTCCGGAGGAACGACTATCTGGCGCTCCTGATGGACAAGAAGTTCAAGCCCGCTTCCGACCGCATCACCGTCGAGCCCATCGCCGAGCTCATCCGCGGGATCGACAACCGCGACCGCCGCCGGCTGGTCGCCAACATGTTCCTCCAGTTCTTCCGGCTCCTTCACTATCTGGAGTACGCCGATCCGCGGAAGCGCCACCTCGAGGAGCTGCGAACGTCGGTTCTCATCTTCTCCCTCGTCGCCTCGGAGACCCGATCCCTCGTCGACTATATCCAGAAGGAACAGTCGCGGCTCGGTCCCAACTCGGGGTTCCCCGAGACGTTCGAGAGCTTCGTCTACTGCGTGCCGCTCGAGCTCAGGAAAGTAATCAACACCGAGCTCACCGAGCTGACCTCTTACAAGCAGGCCGATACCATCTACATGCGGCTCGAGAACTCCCACGGGATCCTGAGGGACTGCTTTCAGCAGGCGATCATCCAGCTCGCCCAGGGTTTCGACCCCGACATCGACGGCCAGCGCATCTTCTCCCACTACGAGACGCACTTCGAGCAGTCGCAGTTGCTGCGACGGGACCTGGTCGCGCTCATCCTCACGGTTCGGCGGTTCTCGGACGATAAGACCGAGGAGCGGGCCGAGACGATGAAGCGGCTAATCTCTCGGTTCTACGACCGCTCGCTGCGCTTTCTCATGTATCGCGACTGGTCGAGCTTCGAATCGTTCGCCATGGAGATTCTGAAGT
>DAISKN010000408.1:0-6512 GCA_036820975.1 Acidobacteriota bacterium
CGTGGCTACGAGCGCCTGGACCGGCTTGAAGAGCGAGCAGTCATTCGCCGCCCACTTGTCGGCGATGCGGGCCGGGACCGCTTCGCGGCACTCGAACCGTGCGTTGGGGTCGAAGTGCTTGCAGTGTCGACAGGAGTGGAGGGGCGTTGCGCACTTCGAACAGGTCGTCTTGTGATCGACGTCGAGCTGGCTCGCAGGCACTTGATGCCCGCACTTCGCGCATCGGGTGACGAGGATCGTTTCCCGGTCGATGGCGTGGCGCAGCGAGCGGATCTGCTCCCGATTTCCGAGATCCGGGGGCTTCTCGTCGCGCTTCGCCTCTCGACGACGATCCTCGGCGTACTCGTCGTCCCGATAGCCTTTCTGACGATACTTCATGGAACTGAAACCTCCTCGACCGGCGATGGACTTCCGTCCTACCCAGGCGTGGAACCGAAGAAGAGATAAGGGCGACCTTCAGGGGGGAGAGCCAGACGCGCGACCCCAAGCCAAACACTAACGGTACCGAAGCTACGCCTAACATACCACGGGTTGTCAAGACTTCGCCAACAGGAGGGTCGAGCTCCTTCAGATCGCGTCGAGGGCCTGGCCCAGATCGGCAACGAGGTCCTCGGGCGATTCCACCCCGAGCGCCAGGCGCACGAGACCATCGGCGATTCCCGCGCGACGCCTCTCCTCCGGGGAGAGCATCGCGTGCGACGTAAGGCAAGGGATCGAAAGCAGGGATTCCACCGAGCCGAGGCTCGGGGCCACGCGCACGAGCTCGAGCGCGTTCGCGAACTTCTTCGCCTCCCCGAGCCCGCCTTCGACCTCGAAGCTCAGAACGCCGCCGCCGCCTTTCATCTGCCGGCGCGCGAGCTCGAGCTGCGGATGCGATTCGAGCATCGGGTAGTGGACGGCGCGGACGCGGTCGTGGCCCAGCAGATACCGCGCGACCTCGAGAGCGTTCTCGTTGTGCCGCCCCACTCGAAGCTCGAGGGTCTTCATGCCCCGGAGGAGCAGGTACGCGGCATGGGGATCGAGGATTCCGCCGAGGACCCGCAGATGCGACTTCACCCGGGAGACCAGGGCGCGGCTTCCCGCGAGGGCCCCGGCGAGGAGGTCCGAATGTCCTCCGAGGTACTTGGTCGCGGAGTGAAGGACTCCGTCCACCCCGAGCTCGTGAGGGCGGGTGTTGAACGGCGAGGCGAACGTGGAGTCGATGAAGGACGGGACTCCTCTGCGGCGCGCCATCCGCGCGACGCGCTCGATGTCCACGAGCTTCAACGTAGGGTTGGTGGGGGACTCGAGGTACAGAATCTTCGTGTTCTCGCGAAGGGATCGCTCGGCGCCGTCCGCGTCCATCGCTTCGAACCAGTCCACCGAGACGCCGTATGCGGGGAGGATCTCGTTCGCGAACCGGTGGACACCTCCGTAGATCTCGCGCTGGAAGACGGCGTGGTCGCCCGCCTTCAAGTGCGCGAGGAGCGTCGTGGTGATGGCGGCCATACCCGAGCTGAAGACCGCGGCGGACTCCGTCCCCTCGAGGTCGGCGACGACTTTCTCTGCGAGGCTCAGGGTCGGGTTCCCGTAGCGGGTGTAGAAGGTGTCGGCTTTTCTCTCCTCGAGCTCGACCTGCTCGTCGACGTCTTTCGATTCGAACGTTGCGGAGAGATGAAGGGGAGGAACCACGGGTTGGTTCACCCGGGGCGTCGGTCCTCCCCCGTGGACGGCACGGGTCGCCGGGCTCGTGTTTCGCTTCATGCTTTCGCTTTCCTCGGTTGGCATCGCGCGCAATAGTAGCTGGAACGCCCCCCCTGCACGAATCGAGCGATCGGGCTTCGACAGCGGGGACAGGGCTGACCCTTGCGGCCGTAGACCCTGAAGTCGTTCTCGGATCCCTCGTGGAGGTAGGAGGGGTTGTCCGAGCGCGAGCGCTCGATCTCGCTCGCGAGCGTTCGCCGGATGGAGCGGACCAGGCGCGCGACTTCCCTCTTGTCGAGCGAGCGCGCGTCGCGTTCCGGGTGGATGCGCGCGAGAAAGAGCGCCTCCGCAGCCTGGATGTTGCCGACGCCGGCGATCCGCCGCTGGTCCATGAGAAAGGTCTTGATGGGCTTCGCCGACGGACGGGTGAGCTCGTGGAGTCTTCGCGGCGTGAACTCCGGCCCCAGAGGCTCGACTCCGAGGGCGTCGATCCTGCGCTCCTCGGCGGCGTCCAGAAGCCGAAACTGCCCGAGCCGCCGGGCGTCGCAGTAGACCACGCGCTCGCCGCGTCCGAGCTCGATGGACGCGCGGGCGAACCGCGGGACGGCATCCGAGCGCGCCTGGAGGAGGAACTTTCCCGTCATGCCGAGATGGGCGACCAGGGCCGCCCTCTTCGCCCCGAGATCGAGCAGAAGGAACTTCCCCCGCCTCGAGACCGCGCGCACCGAGGCGCCCTCGAGGGCTTGCTCGACTCTGCGTCTCGACTGGCCGCCGCGCATCCGGGCATCGGCCACGCGCGCGCGGGCGATGCGGCGTCCGACGAGCCAGCGCTCCAGGTTCTCGCGCGCGATCTCGACCTCGGGAAGCTCAGGCATCGCGTCGTCTCGAGAAGCGGGCGAGCCCGCGCCAGTGCGAGAGCATTTCGGCGTAGCTGTAGTGAGCGTTCCGACCGCTCGGGTTCGGCAGCACGAAGAGCGAGGTGTCTCCGATCGTCTCGGCGCGCGGCCCGCAGGAGATTGCTTTCGGCGCCGGTCCCGTCGCGATCGCCGGCCAGAGCTCCCGAAATACGGTGACCCCCACGAACGCGGCCGTTCGTGGCTTGTATTTTTGGAGCTTGCTCAGAAGGGATCCCCGGCCCTTCTCGAAATCCCGGGGGCTCAGATCGGCGCTCGACGGGGAGGGACGGGCCACGATGTTGGTGATGCCGATCCCGTGCTCGGGAAGTCGGAAATCGTCCTCGTACGTCATTTCCCGTGGAACCATTCCGGATTCGAACAGAAGCTTCCAGAACTTGTTGCCGACTCCGGCGAAGTGGTGTCCCTTTTCCGCGGAGCGAATCCCGGGGTTGATGCCGACGAGAACGAGGTCGAGCGAGGGCTCGAGGTAGTCCGGAAGAGCGCTCAGCCCGAGCCCGGCGCGAGCGGCCCGCCTTCGCGAAGCTACGGCGGGGCTCCCCATATCACTTTCCGGCGAGCTCGCGAGGGGTCCTTTGCTTGTGCCCGAGAATCGGGTGAGGGCGGTAGGGTTTTTCGAGCTTCTGGACGTGTTCTTCGCCGAGCTCGAGGTCGACCGCCGCCACGAGCTCTTCCAGCTGTTCGAGCCTCGTCGTGCCCACGATCGGCGCGTCCACGCCCGGGACGGAGAGAAGCCAGGCGAGGGCGACCTGGGCGGGCTTCTTCCCGATCTCCTTCGCGACCGCGACCAGAGCGTCGACGACGTCCCAGTCCTCGTCTTTGAAGTACATGTCGTCCGCGAACGGGTCGCTTTCCGCCCGCGCCGTCGGTCCCTTGCCTTCGCGCTTCCTCGTGCCCGCGAGGAAGCCTCGGGCGAGCGGACTCCAGGGAATGAGCCCCACGCCCTCGGAGAGGCAGAGGGGGATCATCTCGCGCTCCTCCTCGCGATAGACGAGGTTGTAATGGTTCTGCATGGAGACGAAGCGGTTCAGTCCGTTGGCGTCGGCGAGGAACAGCAGGCTCGCGAACTCCCAGGCGGCCATGCTGCTCGCGCCGAGGTAGCGGACCTTCCCCGCGCGCACCAGGGAGTCGAGCGCGGACAGAGTCTCTTCCATGGGAGTCGTATGGTCGAGACGATGAATCTGGAAGAGATCGATGTAGTCGTGCCCCAGACGCTTCAAGGACGCGTCGCAGGCGGCGAGGATGTGCTTCCGGGAAAGTCCCTTTCGGTTCGGGCGGTCGGCGTGTGGAAAGAAGCACTTCGTGGCGAGAACGTAGTCCTCGCGGTGCGCGAGCTCCTTGAGGAGCTTCCCCGTCACTTCCTCGCTCGCGCCGTTCGAGTACATATCGGCGGTGTCGAAGAAATTGAATCCGAGCTCGAGTGCTCTCGCGAAATGGGCCCGGGCCTCTTTCTCGGGGAGGATCCAGGGGCGCCAGCCGGGGTCTCCGTAGGTCATGCAGCCGAGGCAGAGTCGCGAAACCTCGAGGCCCGTCGAGCCGAGCTTGGTGGTCTTCATGCGGTCTCCATTTGGATTCCAACGTGGCGGGCGAGAGCGGAGTAGAACGCTTCTTCGTCGGCGAGGGGGATCTCGCTCCGAGCGCCCCCCTGCCGCAGGATGACCCGATCTCGAGTGACGGTGACTCTCCCGTCCTCGAGAGCGCAGGTCGCGACGACTTTCTGAGTGAAGGTGGAGTCGGGGGACGTCTGGTGGTACTCGCAGCCGGCGCGGTAGTCGGCGAGTTGCCGCGGAACGGTCGTGAATCGGTACTGCGCCAGGTAGCCGTCGCCGTCTCCAGGAGCGCGCTCCAGGTGCCAGTAGGCCTCGTGCCGGGAAAGACGGTACCGGTAGTCCCTTTCTTCGTGCACCGTCCCTTCGACGAAACGAAGAGGGCGGAGGAAGGAGTCCCCGAATCCCACGTCCGCGAGCCAGGCGTCCCCGTCGATCTCGGCGAGGAGCGTCATGTGGTCGAAGGGAATGCCGAAGCCGCCCTCGGGACGCGCCACTTCGGCGCTGAGGAGGGCGACGCGGTAGCCGAGCTCCGACAGAAGCCAGTGAAAAGCCGTGTTGAGCTCGTAGCAGAAGCCTCCGCGACGGTCGACGACGACTTTCTCGAGAATTCGATCCTTGTCAAGGACGATAGGGACTCTGCGGTAGATGTCCAGGTTCTCGAAGGGAACGGCCCGGAGGTGGGCTGCATGGAGGTCCCGAAGGCCTTCGAGGGTCGGGCCTTTCGGAAACCGCGCGTCGATTCGCTGCAGATACTGCCGCACTTCCATGTCGGAGCTCGCCTCGCTCGTCATCTTAGCGGGAGGCGATTTTGGGTACAATGGTCGACTCACCCATGAAGGGCTGGCATCGCCGCTCCGAAGAGGAGCTTCTTTCCCTGCGCTTCCGCGACCTCCCGCTTCATTCGACGGACCGGCTGATCGCGAGCGCGGTGAAGGAGCTCCATAAAGAGCTCCAGAGGCGCGGTTTGCGCTTTCGCCCCCACGTTTGGCTCTCGGACGAGTGGTTCTCGCCCGACGGCGTCCCGGGTTTCGCGATTCCCTTCTACCTCGCCCACCCGAGGCTCCGGAGGCTCGAGCGGAGCCAGATGCTCGAGGTCGAAGGCGGCACGCTCCGGAGCTGCCTCCGGCTGATGCGCCATGAAACGGGCCATGCGATCGATAACGCCTACCGCCTGCGGCGGCGCAAGGAGCGGCAGCGCCTCTTCGGGAGCCCGAGCGACCCCTACCCCCGCTCGTACGCCCCGAGGCCCTTCAGCCGGAGGTTCGTGCGGCACCTGGAGTTCGGCTACGCCCAATCGCACCCCGACGAGGATTTCGCCGAGACATTCGCCGTCTGGCTGGATCCCGCGTCCCGGTGGCGGGAGCGCTACGCGGATTGGCCGGCGCTCGAGAAGCTCCAGTACATCGACGAGCTGATGCGTGAGATCGGCGGACGGGTTCCCCCGGTGGGCAACCGGCGGCGGCCGTACTCGCTTTCGGCGCTCAGACGCAGCCTGAGGACTCACTACCGCATCAAGCGGGAGCGCTACCGCGTCGACTTCTCCCAGAACTACGACGAGGATCTGTCCATCCTCTTCGGGCACAAGGGGGAAGTCTCCGCAGCCCGATTCCTCGAGAGGCACCGCGGCTTCCTGCGGCGCCAGATCGCGCGGTGGACGGGAATTCCCGGCTACGGCGTGGATCAGGTGCTCAAGGATTGGATCGAGCGGAGCCGCGAACGCGGGCTGCGCGTCCGGACCGCTCCCGAGAAGACCGTTCGCGACGTTCAGACCGCGCTGACCGTCCGCGTGATGCAGTACCGGGAAAGCGGCAGTTATCGGGTCGCGCTATGAGGCGGAAGAAGCTCCGGGTTCTGGTCCTGGTGCACGAGGAGCTGGTGCCGCCGAAGGACGTCCGCGGGCTCGACGTCACGCAGGTCGAATGGAAGATGGAGTTCGACGTCATCGAGACGCTCGGCCTCATGGGTCACCGGGTCGAGGTCGTCGGACTGAGGAGCGATCTTACGGTGCTGGATCGCGCGTTGAAGCGGTTCCATCCCGACGTCCTCTTCAACCTGCTCGAGGACTTCCACGACATCGCCGTCAACGATCAGAACTGGGTCTCCTATCTCGAGCTCCTTCTCATTCCATACACCGGGTGCAACCCGCGGGGTCTCCTGCTGTCCCGCGACAAGGCTCTATCGAAGAAGGTCCTCTCGTACCACGGAGTGCCCCTGCCGGACTTCGCGGTTTTCCGGCGAGGCGAGCTCGTGGAGGCGCCCGATGGACTTTCGTTTCCGCTGATCGTGAAGTCCTTGATCCTCGACGGCTCGGTCGGAATCTCCCAGGCTTCCGTGGTCTCGACGCCGGCGAGGCTCGAGGAGCGCG
>DAISKN010000409.1:0-6505 GCA_036820975.1 Acidobacteriota bacterium
TAATCCCATGACTCGCGGCGACGATTTGGCTTTCTCTTGTGCAGGAAGGCCGATCGAGGTCGCGACCTCGACCAGCCGCTCCGCGTCGGCGACGTTGACGCCGTCCACGAAGTAAGCCTTGAAGAGCGCGTCGTGGATCCGCAGACCTTCCGGCCGGGTCTCGGCCCATTTGGCGAGCTCCTGGGCGAGGCGGCTGTTGTAGGTACGGGACCGGACGGCGTAGGGAAGCCCTTCGTCCCTCATGAGGCCCGCGAGCCGCTCCTGCGCGGCCTCGATGTCGAAAGCCCTTCCGGCCCTTCCGGTGAAGAGCTCCTCGAGAGTGAGGCCCTCGGGGGGTGTATCCGGATGCAGGGGAAACTGCGTGATCTCGACCTGGATATCGAACGCATTCCGGAGCCGCTCAATACGCACGGTACTGAGATAGCACCAGGGTCAGACGTAGTCCGAGAAGACTTCGAGGATCGATTCCCCCATGCTTCCTCCGGTGAACTCCCCAACCATTTCGGGGAGCATAGCAAATCCAAGACGGCGAGGCCCCGAATCCCTCGTGCTACGCTGAGGGGGAGATGCGGTACCGTTTTCTCGTCGAGACCTACGAGACCGAAATCCTGAAAGTGCTGAACGTCTGGTCGATGTTCGAGGAGTCCGACCTGGCCGCGCGGCCCGCCGGAGGTGGTGGGCGCGGGAGGAGCGTTCTCGAGCACATGGTGCACCAGTCGATGAGCGAGAACCTCTGGTTCCGGGACATGCTCGGGATCCCGGTGACGGACAGTCCGCTTCCGGCGAAGGAGACCCGCCTCGGGTTCATCGAGACCTACGCGGACAACGCGTCGAAACGACTCGCCGCGCTCCGAGAGAAACCGGATTCCTGGTGGGAGGAGGAGGTGGGTTTCTTCGAGGTGAAGCGCTCGCGGGCGTGGATCGTCACGCGCAGGATCGCCCATACCGCCCACCACCGGGGACAGCAGACGGCGCTACTGCGTATGCTCGGCCGCGACCTTCACAGCACCTACGGACCCACGGCGGATACCGGGGGGCTCATGAAGAACCAGGCGCCCGTCGTCTACGCCTATGCCGACCTCGAGACGCTTCTCGCCGAGGAGCGGCGAGGCACTCGGCGGAAGAGGGCTCTGCCCGGACCTGGAAACCACCCTCCGACGGAAAGACCCGGCTCGTGAGGAAGAGTCCACTAGCGGTCCTCGTCCTCGCCGCCCTCGCCTCTTGCAGGATATCGAGTTCCGAGCTCGATCTTGGAAGGCGAAGCGCCCTCGCGAACGACTGGGATCGAGCCGTCGCGCACTACGAAGCCGCCATACAGCGGAATCCCTATAGCCTCGAGGCCCGCATGTCGCTCCAGAGAGCGAGGCTCGAAGCTTCCCGCGTCCACCTGAGCCGCGCGCGGAAGTATCGAGAGGCTTCCGAGCTCGACCAGGCGGCGGCGGAGATCGAGCTCGCGCTCGATCTCGATCCCACCAACGAATACGCCCGGGAGGATCTCCTCGAGACCCGCCGCCGTATCGATGAGAAAAGCGAAGTGCCTCCGCCGTTCGTCGCTCGAGAGCGAATCTTCGGTGGAGAGCCCGCGCTCGACCCTGCTTCCGATGCTCCAGTCGATTTGAGATTCGCGGAGCGCACGAGCCTCCGCGCCGTCCTCGAGGCACTCGCGAAGCTCGCCGGCGTCAACCTCCTCTTCGACGAGTCCTATCGGGACCGCGAGGTGAGCGTGGACCTGAAGGGCGTTACTTTCCGGCAGGCCCTCGAGCTCCTCCTGACGACGAACGGGCTGTTCTACAAAGTCGTCGGGTCCGAGACGGTGCGCGTCGTTCTCGAGCCATGATGACGAGCGGCCGCGGGTAACCCCGTCAATATCCTCGTTCTGGGCGAGGCCCAGAGAGGGTCCTTGAGCCTGTCCGACGCCCGCACGCGAAGCGAGGGGGCCCGCCGTTGGTCTTCGGGGCGATCCTGCAGAGGGTCAAAATCGACCACGAGGTGATCGCGATCGGGCATCGCGGGGCGGCGGGGCGCGCCCCCGAGAACACGCTCGCCGCCGTCGACGCCGCCATCGAGGACGGCGCGGATCTGGTGGAGATCGACGTTCAGGAGACGACGGACGGGCGCGTCGTCGTGATTCACGACAGCGATTTCACGAAGCTCGCGGGCGTCTCGACCAAGATCTGGGACGTGAGCTACGAGGAGGCCCTGGCCATCGACATCGGGAACTGGTTCGGACCGGAGTTCGCCGGCCAGCGCATCGCGACGCTCGAAGAGGTCCTGTATCGGTGCAAGGGAAGAACGCGGGTCACAATCGAGCTGAAGTACTACGGCCACGACCAGCGACTCGAAGAGCGGGTGGTCGAGATCGTCGAGCGGGCGGGCATGGCGGCGGATGTGGTGATCATGTCGCTGAAGCAGGATGGAATTCGCAAGATACGCGCGCTCCGGCCCAACTGGACGATAGGGCTCCTTCTCGCCAGGGCTGCCGGTGACCCGACCAAGATCGACGCGGACTTCCTCGCGGTGCACACCGGCCTCGCCTCACGACGCTTCATCCGGGCGGCACACCGGGCGGGAAAACAGGTCTACGTCTGGACGGTGAACGACCCCATCCACATGTCGAGGATGATCGGCCGCGGCGTCGACGGCGTCATTACCGACGATCCGGCGCTTCTGAACCAGGTGAAGGAACGGCGCGCCGGGTTGAGCTCTCCGGAACGACTGCTCCTCGAAGCGGCGTTCTGGATGGGCATGGTGCCGAAGGATCCAAAGGCGGAAGTCGACATCCACCCCGACTCGGATCCTCGGAACTGATTCCGCAGCGAGCCGGAAGCGCTCCCGAGTCCCGACATTCGACCCTTGACGCTTCTTTCGGGGCCGTTATATACAGGCGGGACAACGATTCGTGCGCGATGGAGAACCAGGAACCGACGAGGCTCGAGCACCCGCGGGGGACGCTCGCCATCGTCCTGATTTACGCGCTGCTGTTCGCCCTGGGTTGGCTCCTCCTCTACTTCGGCGAGTTTCTTCCCCGCGGCTGAGTTGGAACGGGGCGTTTCGAGAACGATGAACGTCGATCTTTACGAGCGCTTCTGGATGTGGACGGCGACGGTCCTGCTCGTTGCCTTCGTTCTCGCCATCGTCGTCTCGGCCACCGTTTCCGCCGTTCATCCGCCAAGCCACACCGAGACCATCGACCCGGCCCGGGTGAGGACCGAGTCCGAGTTCGCGCATCCAGGCGTTTTCGAGGATGAGAACGGAGTCACCGTCGTCGTTCTCGCCGCGCTCTATCAATTCACGCCGCAAACGATTCGAGTGCCCGCCGGCCGCCCCGTCCGGTTCCGGGTCACGAGCCCCGACGTCCTCCACGGGTTTCAGATCGTCGGAACCAACGCCAACATCGTCGTGGCTCCCGGTTACGTGAGTGAAGTGGTCGCGTCGTTTCCGGAGCCGGGCGAGTATCTGATCGTCTGCAACGAGTACTGCGGGCTCTCGCATCACCTCATGCAGGCGAAGCTCCTGGTGGAGAACGCGCCGTGACCGTCGGCCGGAAACTGGTGCTGGCGAACTTCTGGGTGGCGGTCGTCGCCTTCGGCCTCGCCGCGATCATGGCGGTCATGCAGGCCCTGGCCCGCGCCGACGCTGAGCTCGCCATCCGGTCCCCGAAGCTCTACTACGTCTCGATGACCGCACACGGCGTCCTGATGGCGCTGGTGTTCACCACCTTCTTCATCATGGCCCTCGGGTACTTCGCCGTGGGAGCCGAGCTGAAGCGCCTCGAGACGCCGTCCTGGGGCTGGGCCTCGTTCTTCGTCTCGCTCGTGGGCACGATTCTCACGACGCTCGCGATACTCTCGGGCTCGAGCACCGTGCTCTATACCTTCTACCCTCCGCTCCAGGCCCACCCCCTGTTCTACGTGGGGGCGACCCTCCTCGTCGTCGGGTCGTGGATCTGGTGCGCGGTGATGATTCGGACCTATCTCGCCTGGCGCGCCGGGATGGCGGGAGAAGCCGTGCCCCTCTCGGTTCACGGGATGATGGTGACGGTCATCATCTGGATACTCGCCACCGCCGGACTCGCCGTCGAGGTGGTGGGCATGCTCCTCCCCTGGTCCTTCGGTTTCGTCGAGAAGGTGGACCCGATCGTGGCGCGCACGTTCTTCTGGTGGTTCGGTCATCCGCTCACTTACTTCTGGCTCGTGCCCGCCTACGTCGTCTGGTACACCATCCTTCCCGGGGCCATCGGCGGGCGGGTGTTCAGCGACCGGCTGACCCGCGTGGTGTTCATCCTCTTCGTTCTGTTCTCGGCTCCCGTCGGCCTGCATCATCAATTCACCGACCCGGGAATCTCCTCGGGGTTCAAGCTCCTCCATACCATCACCACCTACGCCATCCTGTTTCCGAGCTTCGTCACCGCCTTTTCCGTCATCGCCTCGTTCGAGCTCGTAGGAAGGGCGAAGGGAGCGAAAGGCCTCTTCGACTGGATCGGATTTCTGCCGTGGAAGGACCCGTTCTTCGCGAGCGTCGCCCTGGCGATGCTCACGTTCGCCATCGGCGGATTCGGGGGCGCGATCAACGCCGCTTACGCCATGAACGCCATGGTGAAGAACACCAGCTGGATCCAGGGTCATTTCCACTTGACCGTAGGGACCGCGGTGGCGCTCACCTTCATGGGGGTGAGCTATTGGATGCTGCCTCGACTCACCGGCTATCCGGTGCGGCTCCGGGCGCTCGCCCTGGCGCAGCCCTATCTCTGGTTCTTCGGCATGATGCTCTTCAGCATCCCCTCCCACATCACCGGAATCATGGGGATGCCGCGGCGCGTCTACAGCGCCGCCTTTCAAGGGAGCGAAGTGGCCGCGTCCTGGCAGTTTCTCACGACGGTCTCCGCGGTGGGCGGCGTCATCCTTTTCGTGAGCTCGGCGTTCTGGCTCGCGGTCCTCGTGGTTTCGGTCCTCGGCGAGAAGGGGGAGCGGCCGCCGATCGAGTTCGCGAAGCCGCTGACGCCGGTCGCGGGCTCGGCGGGAGTCTGGGATCGGTTCGGGCTCTGGACCGCGGTCGCCGCGGCGCTCATCGTCATCGCCTACGCCTATCCCATCGTGCACCTGCTCTCGCTCACCCGCTTCGGCTCCTCTCCGTTCAAACCGTTTTGAGCAGGAACATGCCCGAAGTCGAGAAGAGCAACGCGGAGTCGAGGCGCTCGACGTTGAAGCGCCTCGCCGGTTACCTCATGGGGGGGAGCCTGGTCGCCGCCTACGGCAATCTCGCGGCGGTGATGGCCCGCTACCTCTACCCCGCCAGGCCGGAGCAGCGCTCGTTCCTCTTCGTGACGGACGTCGCCAGCCTCGGGGCGGGGGAGTCGTCTCTCTACACGACGCCGAGCGGCGCCCCGGTGAACGTGACCCGCCGGGGCGCGGGGGACTCCGTAGAGGACTTCCTCGCTCTCTCCAGCGTCTGCCCTCACCTCGGATGCCAGGTCCATTGGGAGCCTCAGAACGACCGGTTCTTCTGTCCCTGCCACAACGGGGTGTTCACGCCCGAGGGTGTCGCTACCGAAGGACCGCCGGCGGACGCCGGGCAGTCTTTGTCCCAGTTCCCGCTGAAGATCGAGAACGGGCTCCTGTTCATCGAAGTCGCCATCCCACCTCCGGAGGAGAGCGAAACGTGAACGCCGTCGTCGCCTGGCTCAAGGATCGACTGCCGGTGGACGTCGACTCGCTCCGCGAGCTCACGAACGAGCCGGTGCCCCATCACCTGAAGCGCTGGTGGTTCGCAATCGGCGGCACCCCCGCGTACCTCTTCGTCGTTCAAGTGGCGACGGGAATTCTCCTCGCCGTCTACTACGAGTCGAGCACCCGGACGGCTTACGAATCCGTGCGCTACATAACGGAAGAGGCGGCCTTCGGCTGGTATCTGAGGGGGCTCCACAAGTGGGGCGCGACGCTCATGATCGCGGCCGTCATCCTGCACCAGATGCGCGTCTACTTCACCGGCGCCTACCGGAAGCCCCGCGAGCTCAACTGGATGGTGGGGATGACGCTCCTCATGTCGACGCTCATGCTCGGGTTCACCGGATACAGCCTGGTCTACGAGCAGCTTTCTTTCTGGGGCGCCACCGTCGCCGCGAACCTCACGGGAAGCGTTCCCGTCGTCGGCGGTTTCCTCCGGGAAATGCTTCTAGGCGGCGAGTCCTACGGGCGACAGACGCTCCCCCGGTTCTTCATCCTGCACGCCGCGGTGCTGCCCGTACTCCTGATTCTGCTCCTCGGGATTCACATCGCGATCCTTCGCATCCAGGGAGTCACCGACTTCCGCTTCGAATCGGAGAAGGACGAGGAGCAGAAGCCGTTCAACTTCTGGCCGGATCACGCCTATACCGAGATCGTCATCGGACTCATACTGATGATTCTCCTCTCCACACTCGCCACCGTTTTTCCGGTGACGATGGGACCGAAGGCGGATCCGCTGGTCACTCCCGAGGTCATCAAGCCGGAGTGGTTCTTCTACGTCG
>DAISKN010000410.1:0-6478 GCA_036820975.1 Acidobacteriota bacterium
ACTCTCCGCAACGGATGCGCGGCACGGCGACCTCCCTGTTCCTCGGCGAGCGCTTCGGCATCGCGGCCGAGAAGGCTCGTTAGAGCCAGGGGCAGCGAGTCGTCGCTGGTTTCACCGCCCGCCGCTTTGGGCGCAGGTGCCCGCGCGCTCCTCAGGAGCGCGTCACGGCTCTCCCCAGTCAGGTCAAGTGCCGTGGATAGCGCGCGGACGGTTTCGACATGGGGGCGGCGTCGCTCCCCGCGCTCCAGCGCGCTCACCGCATGGACCGAAAGGCCCGCGATGGTGGCGAGCTCTTCCTGGGTGAAGCCCGCAGCTTCGCGGAGCGCTTTGAGCTGCGCGCCAAAAGACCCCGGAGGGCCATGTTTCATGGCCCGTTCATCTTACCGCAGCGCCTGTACGAGCGCCGTACGAGTCCCGTGCGGGCGCTGTCCGTGGCCGCCCGTTCGCCCGCGCGCCAGATTGGCCGCATGACAGACGAAATCCCACTTTCGGCCGCGGGCTCCAGCAAGACGTCGGGGCGTTGCGGGATCCGTGAGATTGGCCGACCGGCGAAGGCACCCGCAATCGGTGAGAGTTACGACGAGGTCGTCGTGCCCCATCTCGACGCCGCCTTTCGGCTGGCGAACTGGCTCATGCGGAACAAGCACGATGCGGAGGACGCCCTGCAGGAGGCGTCGCTGCGGGCGTTTCGGTATTTCCACACCTATACCGGAGGAAATGGGCGTGCCTGGTTCCTCAGGATCGTTCGCAACGCCTGTTGCGCCTGGCGTGGCCGGAGCTGGCAAGCTCCATCAGACCCCTTCGATGAAGAGCGGCACAGCGACGCTCGACGAGCTCGCGATCCGGAAACGTTGGCGATACAGGCCGACGATCTCAGGTTGATCGAGCAGGCAATGAGCTGCTTGCCCGCTCGTTCTCGTGAGATGCTCGTGCTGCGTGAGCTGGAGGGCCTCTCTTATCGAGAACTGGCAGCGGTGGAGGGCATACCCCTTGGAACCGTCATGTCCACCCTGTCGCGCGCCCGTCAGGCCTTCCGCGAGGCGATGGAGAGCCAATTGAAACAGCATCCTCACGAGCACGAGGCGGACGCGGTGAGCGTGAACCCTCTAGAAACGAGAAGGCATGAGGCAGTAAGCGGGGGTAGCGACTGCAATTCCCGCGACGCTCGTCAACCGGCAGGCTCACCCACCATGTAGCCGTAGTCTCCGGGCTCGACGACGTTTCTCGTCAGGTGAGAGAGGATCATGATCCCGTTGGGAACGGGGTTCCTTATCACCTCGAGCTCCTCGAAGGTGTAGGGGCTCACCACCCGGCCGAGGACGGCGCCCTCCTCGATGGTTTCGCCGAGTGGGGGGGCGTCGGTCTCGAGAAAACCTCCCATGCGGGGGCGAATGGTGACGATCGATGCCGCAACGATCTGTTCGGGCGGCGCTGCCGGACTCTCGTCGGTCATTCCGAGTTTCGCGAGAATGTTCGCGATCCCTCGTACCCCGCGAGCGACGTAGGGCCTCTGGTCGACGAGCCCGCCTCCGAGCTCCACCGTCACCGCGGGGATGCCGCGCTTTTCGGCGACGCCAACGGAAGTACCCGAGAAGATAGTGCCTTCCTTTCCCTCGGTCTGGCGGTAGAGAACCCGCGAGCCGAAAGCGCGCGAAAGTTCCTCCGCGTTGCGGATATAGATGTAGTCGACCGTTGGCCGGTCGCCCCCGGAGTGGAGATCGAGGAGGATGTCGACGCGCTCGAGGAACTGCGCGGTGATGACTCCGGCGAGGTGGTCCGAGAACCAGCCGTGCCCATCGCCGGGGAAGAGGCGGTTGAGGTTCAGGTCGTCGACGGGCGCATGCCGCCGGTTGGCGGCGAAAGCCGGAGGATCGGCAACGGGAAGGAGAAGCAGTTTCCCCCGGAACCGCCCCTCCGCGTAGCGCCTCGCGATCTCGAGGACGATCTCCGTCCCGGTCCTCTCGTTCCCATGGATTCCAGCGCAGATTCCGACCGTCGGGCCGTCCCCCTGTTGACCAGGAATCTCGTGGAGGTAGAGCGCCATCTCGCCGCCGTCCGCCATCGTCGAGAGCCGGATTCGCTGCCGTTTCGTCATGAGGAAGTCGCGCTCTGGGGAGCTGGCCCGTTCTCGCCGTTCCGGATCATCGTCGAGCGTCCCAAGGATTGACGAGCTCCACTCCACAACCCTCGAAGTCCGTCACGTTGCGTGTGGCAAGCGCGGCTCCAACGCTCACGGCGATCGCCGCGATCTGCGCGTCGAACTGCGAGATTGGGCGCCCAGCTCGACGCCGCGCCACGGCGATACGCGCATACGGCAGCGCCGCTTGGCTTCCGAACGGAAGCACCCGACCCGAAAAGTCCTCACGAAACATCGCCTCGGTGGCTGCCTCGAAGGCTTTCCGGCGTCGACCGGACGGCAGCAGCATGACACCGTGGAGAATCTCCGCCTCTGTGATGCTCGTCGTGTAGAGACTCTGCGGAGGCTGGCCCTCGACCCAAGCGGTGACGCCGCCGTTCGGCTCCGGACGCATCAGCTCCGAAAGCACGTTCGTGTCCAGTACGATCATCGGCCCGGCTCAGGGGGCTCGCGCATCGGCTCCCGGAGAGGAGGTCTGAGCTCGAGGCCTCCCAAAGGAGCGAAGCGCTTTCGAATCGCCTGGGCGAGGCTCGCCGAACTGGGCGCCTTTTCGGCAAGGACGGAGCGCAGAATACTGCGAGCCTCCTCCTCCATGGAGCGATTGTGATGTGCTGCCCGTATCCGCAGCCGGGACTTGGTCCTCTCGTCGAGATTTCTGATGGTAATGCTAGCCACGCGCACCTCTTTGCACTCAATGATTGCATCATAAGCGTTGACGACAGAGCCGTCAACGTCGCCAGAGGCCCCACGCGGATCCGAGATTTCCGCGAGATTACGCCTTCCGCAACGCGTTCGAGCCGGTGTCTAGTCGCGCATAACTCACTGACGTCTCAGGGCTTATGGAGATTGCCCTTCGACGGGCCCAGCGGCTGGCAGGTGGGCCTTGAGCTTCTTCTCGTCGAAACGCCCCTTCTCCGGCTGGAAGGTCGCGCCTACCTGGTAGTCCGCACAAGACCGCGGGGATCGAGGCGATCCCGAAGGCCATCTCCGAAAAGGTTGAACCCGAGAACGGTCACCAGGATCGCGAGCCCCGGCGCCGTCGAAAGCCACATGTGGCTCCTCAAGTAGCGCATCCCATAGGCCAGGGTCCAGCCCCAGGTGGGGGCGGGCGGCTCGACGCCGAATCCCAGAAAGCTCAGGCCCGACTCGGCGACGATCGCGGTGCCGATGCCGAGTGTCGCTACGACGGCCAAGGGACCGAAGGCTCGAGGCAGGATCTGCCGGAACAGGAGATTCGCATGGGTCGCTCCGAGCGACCTCGCGGCTGTGACGTAGTCACGCCGGGACTCGGAGAGGGTGATGGCGCGGACCAGTCGCGCGTACTCCGTCCAGTAAATCGCGGTGAGGGCGATGACCACGCTCGACACACCGGGACCGAGTACCGCCACCAGCGCCAGGGCGAGAACGAAGGGTGGAAACGCGAGGAACAGATCCACGATGCGCATGAGCAGGTGATCGAGGAGTCCGCCGAAGTACCCGGAGGCGAGTCCCACCAGCGTTCCGATGCCGAGAGCTGCCGCGATCGACGTGAGGGCGATGGTGAGAGAGATTCTCGACCCGAAGGCGATCCGGGCCCAGAGGTCGCGCCCGAAATTGTCGGTCCCCAGCCAGTGAGAGGCCGAGGGGCCTTCCAGCCGGGCCTCCATGTCCATCGCCTCCGGCGAGTAGGACGCGAGCCAGGGCGCGAAGATCGCCGTCGCGACGACCACGACGACGAAGGCGGTGCCCGCGGCGAGCGAAGGACTCAGTTGGCGGCGGATGGGCCACCTCCGGCTTCGACGCGGATCCGAGGGTCCAGGACTCCGTAGGCGAGATCGACGGCGAGATGGAGGAGGAGAAACATCGAGGCGAAGACCAGGACGATTCCCTGAACCAGCGGGAAGTCGCGCTGCGAGATGGCGGTGACGGCGAGCGAGCCGAGTCCGGGCCAGCCGAAAACGCTCTCCGTGAGGACCGAGCCTCCGAGCAGCGCCCCGAATCGAACGCCGAGGACGCTCATCACTGGAAGAAGAGCGTTTCGGAGGGCGTGGGCCGTGACCCTCCAGTCGGGAAGACCGCGCGCGCGGGCGCCGCGGACGTAGTCCTCGTGAAGTGTCTCGATGAGTGACGCCCGCACCAGGCGGCTCGCGACTGCCGCGAGCCCCAGTCCCAGGGTGAGGGCCGGAAGGAAGAGGTGTGCCAGGGAGCCCCGGCCCACCGCCGGAAACAAGCCCCAATGCACGGCGAAGAGCGCCGTCAGCAGGATTCCGAGCCAGAAAACCGGAACCGAGACCCCGACTTGGGCGAAGATCATGACGGCGAGATCGACGAGAGAGCCCTTCTTCAAGGCGGAGACCACGCCCAGAATCCCGCCGACCGCGACACCGATCACGAGCGCCGCGAGAGCGAGCTCCAAAGTGGCCGGGATCCTTTCGGCGATGAGCTTCGAGACCGGTTCCCGCTGGAAGAGCGACCGCCCCAGGTCCCCCGTTGGAATGCCGGAGAGGTAGCGCAGGAGCTGGGCGGGCCAGGGAACGTCGAGTCCGAGCGAGCGGCGAAGCTCCGCCACCGCCTGCGGAGTCGCGTTTTCCCCGAGAAACACCACCGCGGGGTCGCCGGGCACGAGCCGGAGGAGCGCGGAGACTACGACCGCCACGCCGAGGAGCGTGATGGCGAAAACGACGAGCCGCTGAACGATGTAGCGCAGCACGCTCAGTCGTAGAAACCCCGGAGCAACCCCCGAGGATCCGCATCGAACCGCGCGATGCGCTTCGAGTGAAAGACGTGATAGCCCTGGTAAGAGAGGACGTAGTACGGCACTTCGGCGGAGATTATGGCGGCGGCCTCCCGATAGATCGACGCCCGCTCGCTCCGGTCGAGCGTCGTGCGGCCCCTCTCCAGAAGCTCGTCGACCCGGTCGTTGCGATAGCGCCCCCAGTTGAGGCCGCCTTCGGAATGGAACTGATCGTAGAGCCCCTTGTCGGGATCGACGAGCTGCGTCCAGCCGAGGAGGATGACGTCGTAGTCGGAGGCGTCGCGGCGCATCGAGAAGCTTGGCCAGTCGGCGATGCGCACGGCGACATCGACTCCGTGCGCCTTCAGCTGGTTCTGGAGGTACTCGACGCTCTGGACGCGATTCACGTCCTCGCCGTGCGTGCCGAGCTCGAACGCAAGCTTTTGGCCGCCGCGCTCGCGGACCCCGTCGCCATCAACGTCTCGAAATCCCAGTTCCTCGAGCAGCGCCTCCGCACCCTCGGGATCGTACGCCGGCTGCGCGACCTCGCTGGAGAACGCCCAGGAGGAGGGGAGGAGAACCGAGCGGCCGCGCTCGTCGGTTCCTTCGTAGATCCGGTTCAGAATCGTTTCCTGGTCGATGAGCATGGCGATGGCGCGGCGAACGTCCGGCTCGTCGAGAGGGGGTCTCGAGGTGTTGAAGTTGAAGTACGTGATCGCGGCGCCGCTCTCGAGGTGCTTCTCGAACCGCGGGTCCGCGGAAAGACGGCGGATGTCCTGGGGGGAGAGCGGCGACTGGATGAGGTCGAGGTCGCCGGCCTCGAACGCCTGGGCGCGGGCCGTGTTGTCGGGCACGATAACGATCTCGATGGCCGCGAGCTTCGGGGGGCCGCCCCAGTACTCCGGGTTGGCCTCGAGCGAGATCTTGCTCCCTCGATCCCAGCGCGTCAGCCGGTAGGGTCCGGTCCCGATGGGGTGACTCCCGAGATCTTCCGCCTCTCTCGGCACGATGCCGACGTCGAGGTAGCTGAGTAGAGGCGCGTAGGGCCTCTCCAGGTGGATGACGACAGTGCGCGCGTCGGGCGCTTCCACCCGGGCGATGGGCTCGTAGAGGGAGCGAAGCGGAGCGCCGAAGCCGGGATCGAGGAGAGTTTCGAGGGTATGGACCACGTCCTCGGACGTGAGCTCGCTCCCGTCGTGAAAGCGGACGTCGTTGCGGAGATGGAAGACCCATCGAGTCGGCTCGGGGCTCTCCCAGGAACTCGCGAGGGCCGGAGCCGGCGTCAGGTTTCGATCGAGGCGGACGAGGCCGTCGTAGAGCAGATCGACGACGCGGTACGAGGTGGTATCACGCATCAGGCGCGGATCGAGACTGGAGGCGTCGACGTCGGCCCCGACGCGAATCGCGGTGGGCGCCGGCGTCCGGGCGCAGCCAGCGAGGAGGAGCAGAACCGGGACGATTCGCATCTCGAGCCGGGCATCTTACGAAACTCAGCGCGGCTTCGCCACGTAAACCTCTTGGGGCTCGGAAATCAGCTGAATTCAATCCCTTGAACGGAGGAATCAATTCCATGAATCGACGTCGTGGCATCGCCACCGCCGCTTTCTTCTTCCTGTGCGCGCATCTCG
>DAISKN010000411.1:0-6466 GCA_036820975.1 Acidobacteriota bacterium
GTCGTTTCGGTTCCATGTTCCAAAAAGGACCTGCGCTGGAGACTACTTGGTGGCCGTCGCCACATTGGTGAATGGGAGCCTCGAGGAAACGACGAGCGCCGCGCTTACCGTCGTGCGTTGAACCGGTTCCAGCTTGATTGGTGCGCTCGGATAGTCAGCGGTCGGGAGCCTCCGCCAGCGTTCTTGCGCTCCGGGTGTCGGGATGGTCGGGGCCGAGCGTACGCTCGAGGTGCTCTGCCGCGAGCGCCATCGCCGCGCGGGCCTCGCCATCCTTGCCTTCGGCGGCGAGGGCGCGCCCCAACGAGAGGTTCGCCTGGCCGACATCGCTCGAGAAAAGGTCGGGTGGCAACTCCGCTTGAATGAGATCGAGTGCTTTCCGTGCGTCCGCCACGGCCCGGCTCGGATGCTTCAGCTCGAGCTCGAGCCGCGAACGCTCGATCAGAAAGATCGGGATGTGGCTGCTGTTTCCTCTACCGGCATTTACTTGCGTCTCGGTGAACGCCAGGGCCTCGTTCATCATATCGAGAGCGGCCTCGCGATCCCCCCGTGCGCGAGCGATGAGCGCCCGCCGGAAGGTCACGGACGCGAACCAGGCATGATCGGCCGGAAGCGCGCGCCGCAACCGCGGTTCCAGCTCCGCGAGCGCCGCTTCGGCGCGATCGATCTGGGCCAGGTCGAGGCAGATGGCCACGCGTGCGAACAACGAAAAGAAGAGACTCCGCTCGTCGCCGAGCGCAATCGCCCTGGAGTAGGCGCGTTCCGCGTACTCCAACGCCTCTTCCGGGCGCGCCAGGTTCCGGAGCTCGAAGGCGTAGTTCGAGAGGAGGGTTGGCGATACGGTATCGTCCCCCGCGTCCGCGCGGCTGATCTCGATCGCGCGGCGGAAGAGCGGCTCCGCGGCGATCGGTTGTCCGAGCTGGCTCAGCGCGAGCGCCCAGTTGTTGAAGAGCGTCCCTGCCTGCTGCGTGTCGTCGCGCCCGAGGGCTGCGAGCTGCCCCGAGGCCTGCTCGAAGGCCGTGACCGCGTCGCGGAGACGTCCGGCTTCTCAATACGACTCGGCCAGGTCGATGAGCGCGGTGAGCTCCAGGTGTTCCCAGCGAAAGGGCGCCTGCTGCAGTTCGTGCCGGGCGGACTGGGCTCGCGCGATTGCCTCCGCCGAGGCCCCGCCCATCCGCGCGACCTCGCTTCCGCGCAGCAGGCAGAAGGCGCGATCGATCGCATACTGCGGTGTCGCCGGCAGCTCGTCGAGCCCCTCCTGGATGAGGGCCTCCGCTCGGGTGACGGTGACGCTCGAGAGCGCGGATCCGAGGGAGCACGACGTCCTCGCCCGCGTCGACCGATCGTTCAGGCCGCGGGAGAGCTGGTACGCTTCGTCCAGCAACCGTCGGGACTTCTCGATCTCGTTCAGGATCCAGTACTGCCTCCCGATCGCGACCATGAGGTCCACCCGGTCGGTCGTCGCCCCGCGCTGCCGGGAGACGATGCGCTCGGCGCGAGCGAGGAGGTCGCTCACCGTGAACGGCTTCCCCAGAGGCGCCGCATCCGAGAGGACGAACGAATTGAGCTCGTTGATCGCCTCCGCGCGCGAGAGCTGCCGGAGCGCGAAGTCGCGCTCGACCCGAGCCGCTCGAGCCTGGACGAGCGTGCCGACGGTGCCCGAAGAAGCTGCCGTCAGGGCCGCGAACGTGAGCGCCACGGCGAGACGGTTCCGGCGCACGAACTTCGCCGCTCGGTAGCTGAAGGCATCGGGTCTGGCAAGAATCGGCTCGTGTGCGAGATAGCGCCTCAGATCGTCGGCGAAGGCGGTGGCCGACGGGTATCGTTCCAGCGCGTTTTTCTTCAGCGCCTTCCCGAGGATGGTATCGAGATCACCCTCGCACCCACGGCGCAGGCGCTCCCGCGTCGTCTGTCGCTCGTCGAGAACGCGCCTGTCCTCCGGGTCGCGGGGGGCGAGACTGGCGGCGACGTCACTGAGCCGCGGAGGATCCTGCTCGGTGACCGCGCGGACGACCTCCGCCGGTGTCGCCGTGCTGCGGACCGTCGGATGGCGTCCCACCAGGAGCTCGTATAGAAGCACTCCGAGGGCATATACGTCCGTCGCCGTGGTGATCGGCTCACCGGTGATCTGCTCGGGGGCCGCGTAGGCGGGAGTCAGGACGCGGGCGTCGGTGAGGGTCCGCGCCACATTCTCTCCCGCGGTTCCTTCCTCGAGAAGCGTCGCGATCCCGAAGTCGAGGAGCTTCACCTGGCCCGAGGTGTCCACGAGAACGTTCGAGGGCTTCAGATCGCGGTGCACCACGAGACTCGCGTGCGCGTGCGCGACCGCATCGGCGACTTGCAGGAAGAGCGCAATGCGCTCGTCGAGGCTCAGCCGGCGCTCGGCGGCGTAAGGGTCGATCCGGGTGCCCTCGACGTACTCCAGGACGAGGTACGGCTGTCCGGAAGGGGTGACCCCGGCGTCGAGAAGCCGGGCAATATGCGGGTGGGACAGGCGTGCGAGGAGCGTGCCCTCGCGCCGAAAACGCTCCTGGCCCGCTCGATCCATGAACGCGAGATGGACGAACTTGACCGCGGCGGCTCCCTCGAAGCGGCCGTCGCTCCGGCGCGCGAGCCACACCGTGCCCATGCCGCCCGCTCCCAGCGGATGCTCGAGCTTATACGAACCGATGGTCTGGCCAGCGAGCGACGGCAGCGCTTCGTCATCGAGGGGCGTTCTCTCCAGAAAATCCGAGGCCAGTACACCGTCGTGCTCCAGCAGAAGCCGCTCCAGGGCTGCGGCGAGCTCCGGGTCGCGCTCCCGGACTTCCGCCACCAGGTCGCTTCGGGCCGCTGGCTCCAGATCGAGGGCTCGATCGAAGAGAGGGCTCAGCCTCTTCCACAGAACTTGGTCCATGTCGCGCATGAATGACTTCCCGGGTTCTGCCCGCGATGCGAACGTTCCGCCACGCGCCTTCGAGGAGCCGACTATACCGTAGATCGAGAGACCCGACACGGCCGTCGCGCTCCATGTCTCATCGGTCCAAAGAAAGGATTCCAATCGACTCCCGGGCAGAAAGGACCCTAGTCTGACGAGGGTGGACTCTTTCGGCGCGTCCTCGGGGAGCCTCACGGCCGGCTCACAGGCGGTACTTCTTTCCGCGACACCTGACGTAGTCCGATCTGCCCGAACCGGGCGACGCCTCGATCCGTGCCCACCGCGATCGGGATGGTGGAATCGGGTCTCGGGGTCGCCGTACTTCCTTCCTACATTCTTTCGTCGACTCGGCACTCCCGGGTCGAGACCCGGCTCATCGGAGAGCCGGTGGTGGAGCGCGAGATCTCGATCGTGACCCGGGCGGGGAAGTCGCTCTCGCCCGCAGCCGAGACCTTCGTCGGGTTCACCCGGCATCATGCCCGGGAGAGCCTGGCGTCCGAAAGGAGCTCCTCGAGGTCGAGATGACCCACGAACGGCGGGAGCTTCTCGCCCAGGAGCAGTCGTCTCGCCACGTGCCCCACCTGTCCCGCGGCGAATCGGGCCTCGCTCGCGAGCTGAGGATAGCCGACGAGGGTGTCTCCCACGCGCTCGAGCGAAAGGCGCGAGCGCTCCGAAATCGCGTCCCACCCGCCTAGCCACTCCGCGAGCGCCTTCAGGAACGAGAGCCGGTCTGGGTAGGACTCCCGCGGCGGTTGTCGCCGTTCGATACGGCCGTGAAACGGAGGGAGCTCGGGATGATCTCGATAGGGCTCGACGCTCACAAAGCCTCGCTCGTCACCCGCGAAGATCACGTTCAGGCGGAGCTTTCGGGCGAGCTCCCGGATGTCGTGCTTCATCGGCAGGTGGTCGCACTCCTCGACCAGGAGATCGAGTCCGTGGAGGAACTCGCGCGCATTGCCTGGGGTGACGCCGTCGGGGAAGACCGTCACGTCGATATAGGGGTCGATGCGCGCGATGCGCCGGGCGACGAGAACGGCCTTCCCGACTCCGAGATCGTCGAAGCCTCCCTGTAGCCGGTTCAGGTTCGAGAGGTCGAGAAGATCGAAGTCCGCGAGGACGATGTGCCCGCAGAGGTGCTCCTGCGCCAGGGTCACCGCCGCCTCGCCTCCGACGGAGAGACCCATCACCCCGACCCGCTTCTCTCTCAACGCGCGCTGTTCCACGAGGGTGATCTTGTCGCGGTTGCGGTTGGTCGTGACCTCGAAGTACTCCTCGCGATCGAGGATTCGGGCGAGCTTCCGCTCCCAGGGAACGTGGACCCAGATGCCCGGGTGGTCTTTCGCGAACTCTTCGATCCAGAGCCGGCGCTCGGCATCGCTTCCGCCGGGAAGCCGCACGGCGGCGAGCTCCCGGAGCTGTCGATCGTAGGTGTCGACGACGACCGCGGACTCGGCCTCCGGCGGAGGCTCGCGGTGGAACGTGGGACGAAACTCCCCGGGGCTCAAAGCTCCCGCTCCCAGATTTCCGCGACGAGATCCTTTCCGAAGCTCCGATGGGGCTCGCGCTCGACGACGCGGAATCCGGCGTCCTCGTAGATCCCGCGCGCGGCCTGGAGCTCGTCCTGGGTCCATAGCTTGATCTTCTTGTAGCCGCGCGTCCGGGCGAAGCGCAGGCATTCGTCCACCAGGCGTTTTCCGATTCCGAGCCCGCGCGCCTTGGGCTCGACCAGAAGGAGACGGAGCTTCGCCGTCTCCTCGGTGTCGCGGACGAGGAAGACGGATCCGACGTTCTCCCCATGGCGTTCGGCGATCCAGGCGCGCTCCTTCCTCGGGTCGAAGCCCTGGACGAACTTCGCCACGATCTCCGCGACCAGCGCCTCGAACGTCTCGTCGTACCCGTACTCGCGCGCGTAGAGCGCTCCGTGGCGCTGCACGACCCAGCCGAGGTCTCCGGGCTCGGGGGGGCGCAGGAGATAGGGAGCCCCCGAATCGGCGCTCGAGCCCAGGAGCCTCTGGATTCCCTCCATCGCGCCCACGAGTGCGCGGCGTTCCGCGTCGGAGAGCGGATCGAGCATCGCCGCCACCTGGCGCTTCGACTCCTCCTCGAGCCGCGCGAAGGCGGCTTTTCCTCTCGTGGTCATCGTCAGGAGACCCTGACGGCCGTCTCTTTCGGAGCGCTTCTTCTCGAGGAGTCGTTTTTCCTGAAATCGGCGCAGGATTCGGCTGAGGTAGCCGGGGTTGAGCCCGAGCTCCTCTCCCACGAGGGTGGCGGTCGTCTCCCCGCGCTGGGCGAGCTCGTAGAGGACACGGGTTTCGGTGAGCGAGAACGGGCTCTTCAGGAAGCCCTCGTCGAGGACGCCGATCTTCTTCGTGTACAGCCGGTTGTAGCGCCGCACGGCGTCTACCAGGGGTGCCAGCTCCTTCCTCTGCGACATGAGTGCCATAGTAAAACAATTAGTTGACATAGTAAAGTAACATTGAAAACGGCGACGATTCTCTACATTCCCGGCGCCGTTTCTCTTGCGGCGTCCATTGCGGAAAACTAGGATGGGAGATCGTAAGTCGGAGTGATCCGCCTCCAGTCGAGGCGCGGATCGAACGAAAGGCTCCCAAATCCATGAAGTCTCGCGTGTCCGGTCTGGCGCTCGGCGCCACTCCTTTATGGCTCGCCCTGCTCGCAGCGGGCTGCGGTCCGGGCCGATCCGAAGCACCCCCGGGACGCGGCGCCGCCGGCGGCATGCGTTCGATTCCGGTCCGCACCGCTTCCGTGGCGACTCGCGACGTGTCCTACCGGGTGAGCGCGCTCGGCTCCCTGGAAGCGGAAGAGATCGTTCAAGTGACGGCGGAAGTCGAAGGAGCCGTCAGCGAGGTCAAGTTCCACGAAGGCGCGCGGGTCACTCGCGACACGGTGCTGCTCCTCATCGATCCGGAGCGCTACAGCCTGGAGGTGCAGCGCGCCGAGGCCAACTACCTGAGGGCGCAGTCCGACTTGAGGCGCGCCCAGGAAGAGCTCGAGCGCCGCGAAAGGCTCGCGAACGCCGAGCTCCTCGCGATGGACGAAGTGGATCGCTACCGCGCCGCGAGCGAGAGCCTCGACGCCAGCGTCGCCGCGGCCAAGGCCGCGCGGGACATCGCCCTTCAGAACCAGCGCCGCTCGGAAGTGAGGGCGCCTCACAGCGGCGTCATCAACACCCGCACCATCGAGACCGGCACCTACGTGCGGGCGGGGAACGTACTCGCCACCATCGTGGACGTCAGCCGGCTTCGGCTCCGCTTCAAGATCTCCGAGGGGGAGTCGCTCCGCGTCGCCGAGGGACAGGACGTGACCTTCCGGGTCGCTCCCATCGGTCCTCGCGACTTCGTGGGCCGCGTCTATCACGTGGGAGAAGTCGCCGACCCCGCGACGCGGCAGGTCGAGGTCCTCGCCTGGGTCCGGAACACCGGTGAGCTCAAGCCGGGCTTCTTCGCCGAAGTGAGCTTCAACGCCGGGACCAAGGAGAACGCGGTCGTGGTACCCGAGGCCGCCATCAAGGCGAGCGAGAGCGGTTTCGTG
>DAISKN010000412.1:0-6453 GCA_036820975.1 Acidobacteriota bacterium
GGCTACCCCGGGGTGCCTCTCGTCGAGTACACCCGCGAGGATCTGAAGCGCGAGTTCGACAAGCCCAAGACCTGCGCCCGCTACTGCACCATCGCCTGCGTCCAGATCGTCGGCCTTTTCGACAACTGGCGCTCGCCCCAGGCGGGCGAGCCTTACGTGTCGCGTCGCAAGGAAGCTCCCCAGGCGGTTCCGGCCGCCCGCGTCGAATCCAACCTCGAGCCCCAGCCGACCCAACTCGGCCGGTGAGTCACTTCTGCTCGTAGCGCAAGGAAACCGTCCTTGGTAACGTAAGGGCGTGGCAAAAGTGACGAGCAAGCTCCAGGTGACTTCGCCATCAAGATCCTGAGCGGCGTGTTCGCGGGTGCACCGGAACGGCATGCGCGGTTCGAGCGGGAAGCGCGTCTTCTCGCCGCGCTCAACCATCCCTGCTTATTTAGTAACGGCGCCAGCTGCTGGGGTTCAAGCCGAAGACCGATCCTGTCTGTCGTGGTATTCCTCGGCCAATAAGGCGAGATGATAAACTCCACCTATGGCGACCTCAGTCGACGATTTGCTCAAGAAGGCTCTCGAGCTCGACGAGGTCGAACGCGCCCGGCTCGTAGCGGAGCTTCTCGAAACACTTCAGCCCGACACGTTATCGTCTTTGAGTGACTCTGAGTGGATCCTCGAGATCGAGAGACGTGCGCGGGAGGCTCTTTCCGGGCGTCCGGCAGTTCCATGGGACGAGGCCCGAAGACGCATCGAAGATAGCTTCCAGCGCAAATGATCGGAGTCGGCCTTGCGCCAGAGGCTCTTCACGAACTGTCAACAGCCGCGGCCTGGTACGAGTCGAAAAGAGAAGGGCTCGGAACCGAGCTACTCAACGAAGTTGAGGAAGTACTACCGAGAATTGCTTCAATGCCTGAGTCGTTCCCGCGCCTCTTGGACGTTCCGATGACCTTGAAATCCGACGCGCGCTCCTTCCGCGCTTCCCCTATGCCCTCGTGTTTCTCCGAGTTCCTGACGGTGCCCAGGTCATTGCCGTAGCTCATACCAAGCGACGCCCGGGCTACGGGCTGAACCGCGTACGCTGAGTCGGTCGCCGCCGCTCTGAAACAGCTCCGTGCATCGCGCCATCATCGGGGTGCGGGTCCGATGGGGAACTCTGGAAGCCGCGCACCGCGACCACGAGCCCGCGAACATCAGGCTGACGTGGAAGGTAGCTGCCAAGCGCGGCGGGCCGGGGTCCACTGCACAGTAAAATAGATCCTCGATGGGCGCCGATCTCCGCAAGAAGCTCGAAGACCTTCCGCGGTCGGCGGGGGTGTACCTCTTCAAGGGCCAGGGCGGGGAGATTCTGTACGTCGGAAAAGCGCGCTCGCTCCGGAGCCGCGTCCGGTCCTACTTTCAGGAAGCGCGCGTCGACAGTCCTCGCCTCGACCGTCTCGTGGACCGGGTCGAGGACGTCGAGATCGTCGTCACCGATACCGAGCGCGAGGCGCTGGTCCTCGAGAACAGCCTCATCAAGACCCACAAGCCCCGCTTCAACGTTCTCCTCCGGGACGACAAGAACCACCCGTACCTGAAGCTCACGCTCGAAGAGAGCTATCCCCGGCTCTACATCGTGCGGCAGCCCGGCTCCGATGGGAACATCTATTCCGGGCCCTACGTCCCGGCGAGCCTCGCTAGGAAGACCGCGAATCTCGTGCATCGGCTCTTCGGGGTCCGAAACTGCAAGGAGAAGCTCGACGGGAAGAGGCCGCGGCCCTGCCTCCAGTATCAGATCCACCGCTGCATCGCTCCCTGCGTCGACACCATCGTGAGCCTCGAGAGGTACCGGAAGGCGGCGGAGGACGCGCGTCTTTTCCTCGAGGGGCGGAACGACGATCTGATCGCTTCCCTGCGGAGCAAGATGCACGAGGAAGCGGAGAGCGAGCGCTTCGAGGAAGCCGCTCGTCTGCGGGACAACGTGCGGATGCTCGAGGATCTCGCCACGCGCCAGAAGATGGCGGGAGTCCGGGGGGACGAGAGCGACGTCTTCGGCTTCTACCGGGAGGGGAGCCAGGCGGTCCTCCAGGTGTTCTCGATCCGCTCGGGGAAAGTGGTCGACCGCGACAGCTTCCTTCTCGAGAACATAGACTTTCACGACGACGCAGCGCTGGTCGAGGCGAGCTTGAGGCAGTACTACGAGCTCGGGCGTTTCCTCCCGTCGACGATCCAGGTCCCCACGGACTTCCCCTACCGCGAGGCGGTGGCGGAGGAGCTCAGTGCGTCGAAGGGGAGCCGGGTTGCGATCCTCGTGCCTCGGCGCGGAGGAAAGAAGCGCCTGGTGGAGCTGGTTTCGAAGAACGCCCGCCTCGCCTACGAGCTCGACTTCCGCGAGGAGGGGCGGCAGGCGGTCCAGCGCCTCGAAGAGCTCCAGAAGGTGCTGGAGCTTCCGTTCCGGCCGGAGCGCATCGAGGGCTTCGACATCTCCAACATCCAGGGAAGCGAGGTCGTGGCCTCGATGGTGGTCTTCGAGCGCGGGCAGCCGAAGAGGAGCGACTACCGGAAGTTCAAGATCCGGAGTCTCGAGAAAGGCAAGCCCGACGACTTCGCGGCGATGCGCGAGGTGGTGATGAGGCGCTACCGCCGGCTTCTTGAGGAAGGGGCGGAGCTTCCCGACCTGGTGCTCGTCGACGGGGGGAAGGGACAGCTCGGCGCGGCGCTCGAGGGTCTGGAGGAGCTCGGGCTCTCGCACCTTCCGACGGTGAGCCTGGCGAAGAAGGAAGAATGGATCTTCCGTCCCGGTCAGGCCGAGCCCCTGATGCTCGACCACCATTCGCCCGCGCTCCAGCTCCTTCAGCGGACCCGGGACGAGGCCCATCGGTTCGCCGTCACGTTCCACCGCCAGCAGAGAAAAGCGCGGGATCTCCGCTCGTCGCTCGATACCATCCCCGGGATCGGCCCCCGGAACCGCAAGAAGCTCCTCATCCGGTTCAAGAGCCTCAAGGGAGTGAAGGCCGCGGAGCTCTCGGATCTGAAGGAGGTGCTCGGAGACAAGCTGGGAGAGCGGGTCCATCAGCACGTGAGGGAGAACCTCTAGCTTCTGTGCTAGCATCGCGGCGCCACGACGAAATGGGGAAAAAACGCGTTCTTTCCGGCATGCGGCCCACGGGGGCCGCGCACCTCGGTCACCTGGTGGGGGCGTTCGAGAACTGGGTGGCGATGCAGGACGAGCTCGAGTGTTTCTACTGCATCGTCGACTGGCACGCTCTGACCACGGACTATGCGAATACCACCGAGCTTCGGAACAACATCCGGGAGCTCGCGCTCGACTTCCTGGCGGTCGGGCTCGACCCGAACCGCTCGACGCTCTTCGTCCAGTCGCACGTTCCCGCGCACGCGGAGCTCCATCTGCTGCTCTCGATGGTCGTCCCCTTACCCTGGCTGGAGCGCGTGCCCACCTACAAGGAGCAGATCGAGCAGCTTCGGGAGAAGGAGCTGAACACCTACGGGTTCCTGGGCTATCCGCTCCTCCAATCGGCGGACATCCTCATCTATCGCGCCGACTTCGTTCCGGTGGGCGAAGACCAGAAGCCGCACGTCGAGCTCACCCGGGAGATCGCTCGCCGCTTCAACAACTTCTATGGGACGGTGTTGACCGAGCCCGACGTCCGGCTGACACCGACTCCGAAGCTTCCCGGAACCGACGGCCGCAAGATGTCGAAGAGCTACGCCAACACCATCAATCTCGCGGAAGACGAGAAATCGGTCCGCCAGAAGCTCAAGACCATGGTCACCGACCCGGCGAGGAAGCTCCGGACCGACCCCGGGGACCCGCAGATATGTCCGGTCTTCGACCTCCACAAAGTGTTCTCGACCGAAGCGACGCGGTCGTGGGCGGCCGAGGGCTGCAGAACCGCGGGCATCGGCTGTATCGAGTGCAAGAGCAGACTCGCCGATCATCTGATCGCGCATATCGCCCCCATCGGCGAAAGGCGGCGGGACTACGAGAAACGTCCCGACGACGTGCGCGACATCTTCCTCGAGGGCGCGCGCCGCGCCCGGGAAGTCACGGAAGCGACGATGACCGACGTGCGCGCCGCGGTGAAACTCCCGCCGGCAACCGAGTTATGAGCATGACCGAGCTTTACCTGGGCCCATCGACCGACGACAATGGCTCGATCGAGCCCCGCTACCACGTACGGCTCCCGGTCTTCGACGGGCCGATGGAGCTGCTCCTGCACCTCATTCGAAAGAACGAGGTGGACATCTACGACATCCCCATCGCCGAGATCACCCGGCAGTATCTGGAAACGCTCGATCTGATGGAGGAGCTCAACATCGACCTCGCGAGCGAGTTCCTGGTGATGGCGGCGACGCTCATCCACATCAAGTCGAAGATGCTCCTGCCTCCGCCGCACGAGGACGGAACCACGGACGACCTCGGAGAGGATCCGAGAAACGAGCTGGTGGCGAGGCTCCTCGAGTACCAGCGCTACAAAGAGGCCGCGCAGCAGCTCCATCAGCAGGAGGAGGTGCGCGCGGCAATCTGGATCCGCCCCGAGGATGCCATGCGCTCCCTGGAGGGGACGAACGGCCACCACGAGGCGACGCCGGACGGCCTCGTCGAGGTCGACCTCTTCGAGCTCTTCAGCGCGTTCCGCGAAGTCCTCGAGCGGGTGCGCCAGAGGGTCGATCTCGTCTATGAACGGGAGGAGATCTCGATCGAGGAGATGATCGAGCGCGTGAAGAAACGGCTCTCTCCCGGCGCGCAGTCGTTCTTCGTCGATCTGTTCGACGAAGCCTGCGACCGCGCGACGGTGATCGTGACCTTTCTCGCGATTCTGGAGCTCACCCGGCTCCACGAGATTCGAGTCTTCCAGCAGAATCTCTTCGGACCCATTCACGTCCAGCGCCTCTCTTCGGAAAGCAGGACGGAGTCCACTTGAACGGCGAAGAACATCTACCATCCGCGGACGTCGAGACCCCGTCCGAGACCCCCGAAGTCCTCGAAGTTCCGGAGAGCCCCGCAGGCGAGGAGGGAGAGGAAGGGCCGGAAGCGGCCGCGGCAATGTCCCTTCCCGAGGCTCAGGCGAGCGTCGAGGCGCTTCTCTACGCCTCGGGCGAGCCGCTCTCCGTCAAGGACCTGAAGAAGGCGCTCCCCGAGGCCGGCGATCGCATCCGGCCGGCGCTCGAGCAGCTGACGGAGCTCTACGCCCGGGAGGGCCGGGGGCTGCAGCTCGTCGAAGTCGCGGGGGGCTTTCAGATCACCACCCGTCCCGAATTCCACGAGGTGGTCTCGAGGCTCCTCTCGAGCCCCAAGCCGGCGCGGCTCTCGCTTCAGGCGCTCGAGACTCTGGCGGTAATCGCCTACCGCCAGCCGATCACCGTTCCCGAGCTTCTGGACCTGCGGGGTGTGCGCTCCGCGGGAGTGGTGCGCACCCTCCTCGAGAAAAAGCTGGTCCGGATCGTCGGGAGGAAGCCCGTGGTCGGCCGTCCGCTTTTGTACGGCACGACCAAGGAGTTCATGCTGCGTTTCGGACTCAAGGACCTTCGGGATCTGCCCCAGCTCAAGGACATGTCGGAAGTCTTCGGAGACGAGGTCGCGCTGCAGCTCGAGGCGTCCGATGTGCCTGAACAGCCCGTCGAGCCCGCAGGGATGCAGGAGGCGGGCGAAGTCGCCGCCGCGGACGAGCCGCCGCCTGGAGAGGAAGACGTCGCCGTCGACGCGTCGGAGCCGTGAAAGAGCGCCTCCAGAAGATCCTCTCGAACGCCGGGATCGCCTCCCGGCGGGCGGCCGAGAAGCTGATCGAGGAGGGCCGGGTCGAGGTGGACGGGAGGGTGGTCCGAGAGCTGGGGACGAGCGCCGACCCTGAGACCCAGGATATCCGCTTCGACGGGACGCGCGTCCGGGCGGGGAAGCCGCGCCGCTACATCGCCCTCAACAAGCCGAAGGGATACGTCACTACCCGCTCCGATCCCGGCCGCAGGCCCACGGTGATGGAGCTCCTGCCGCCGGCGTTCCGGAACCTGTACCCCGTCGGAAGGCTCGACATGGGATCGACCGGCCTTCTGATCCTGACCGACGACGGAGAGCTGGCGCTGAGGCTGACTCATCCGCGCTTCGGGATCGAGAAAAGCTATCTCGTGACGCTCGCCGGGCAGCCCGACGAGAAGACCCTGGACCGAGCCACCCGCGGAATCGTCGTCGATGGCGAAAGGCTCGCTCTCGAGGAAGTCGAGGTCCTGGGCGGCCGCGTTCGCAACGCTTCGGCGAAGGCCGGCCGGCCGGACCGGAGGCCGCCCAGGTCGACGCCCACGGATTCGCTGAGTGAGCGCACCCGGCTTCGCGCCACGCTTCGGCGCGGGAAGAACCGGGAGATACGCCGTTTGTTCGAGGCGCTCGGCTTTCCCGGCCCGGACATCGACGCCGAGCTGATCGACCTGGCCCGGGGAAGCGATGCTTACGGCATCAAGACCAAGCTGAGG
>DAISKN010000413.1:0-6447 GCA_036820975.1 Acidobacteriota bacterium
ATTGGAAGCGCCCGCCTTCTCCGCTGCCTCCTTCTGGGGGGCTTGCGCCTACGCCGCGTAGGGAGAATCCCTCTTCGGTACGGGGTCTACGGGATCTCCGTCCAGCGCGTCAGTTGCCTTACGTTGGACCCATCGGCGTCCATGCTGTAGATGTCGACGTATACGTCGTTCATCCCGGAGAGAAAGTCGTGCGCCCGTCGGGCGACCAGGAGGGTCCCCAGTCGTTCACCTCGTTCGAAGTCAGAGTCCGCCTTCCGCTTCCGTCGGCGTCCATCACCCAGACCTCCCAGAAACCATCGTCGGATTCCCAGCTTCCGTTGCGATGCGCGTCGAAGGCGATGAATCGGCCGTCGGGTGAGAACGCGGGGTTTGTAGGTCACGTCCGCGGTGTAGTGCTGAAACTGGGCCTCCACATCGTGGCGATTCAGGGCCTCGACGAAACTCGCGACGACAGGCTCGTTCCGCCGGCACGCCTCGTCGGTGAGCCGCTTCCACTCTTCGAGAAGAGGCACGAGCCTTCGTCCGCTCTCGCCGGTGAACGCCAGCCCCTCGGGTGTGAGCAGGCCCGAGACGTCGGAAGATGGCTTCGTCGAAAGCCAGGCCTCGAGCTCGCGCCGCGCCTCGTCCCAGGGCCGCCCGGTCTCGTGGACTTCCAGTACCTGCGTCTCCCGAATCGCGTCCCCGTCGAGGACGTACTCGGAAACGACGAGCCGGCCCACGTCCAGGGCGGAGTAGAGCCGGTTGGTCTCGACGATCCGGGCGATCAGACGATCCCCGCGCACGGCGACGATCTCGAAATCGAAGCGGGAGCCGATCGCTGTCTTCCATTCACCGAGCTCCTGGCGATCGACCGCTTGCATATAGTCGCGGAACCGCCTCTCGACCTCGGAGGGGCGAGGGACGAAGCCCAGGAAAGCCACAAGACAGACCGCAATTGCAGACACGGAGCCTCCGGGATTCCAGTGTAGCCGGGCCCCTGGGGACGGGTCTTGAACAGATTGAACCCGTCTACTATGCTCTCGAAACCTCCGATGGCCCTTGAGCTCACCGAGCGGCAGGCGACGACGGTCGCGACCGCGGTCACCATCCTCGCCACCCTGGTCATCCTTCTCGCCGTCGCGGGAATGCTCTGGCTTCTGGCCTACTTCCTTCGCGCCTTTTCCGGGGTCTTCCTGCCGCTCGCGGTGGGAGCGGTCGCGGCGCTCGTCTGCCAGCCGTACTATCAGTTCCTTCGAACCAAGGCCCGGCTGCCCCGACCGCTCGCGCTCGTAGCCGTCGTGCTCTCGTTCCTCCTTCCCGTCGGCGCCTTTCTCGGGTTCTTCGGGACCCTCCTGGTGCATCAGGTGGTGGAGCTGGTGTCGCACTTCCCCGAGTGGTGGAAGAGCACGTCCATGAGCCTTCGCGATCGATGGCCGGAGCTTCGGGAGTTCCTCGAAAGCCCGATCGGAATTCGAATCCGCGAGGCCGTCGAGGGTATGCAGGATCAGCTCGTCTCCGGTCTCGGCGGCGTGGGAGGCACGGCGCTCACCGCCGGAGCCGGGGTGGTGCGCGGTATCGGCGGTATTCTCGGCTGGGCGGTTCTCCCCGTCTACTTCGTGTTCTTCCTGATGATCGAACGGCCCACGGTGGACGGGGCCCAACTGCTTCCGTTCCTCAAGCCCGACACCCGCAGGGACGTGGTCTACCTGGTCCAGGAGTTCGTGAACATCGTGGTCGCGTTCTTCCGGGGCCAGCTGATCATCGCCTTCCTCCAGGGACTCCTGTTCGCCGTCGGTTTCAGCCTCGTCGGGCTCCGCTACGGGTTCCTCATCGGGCTGCTGCTGGGCTTCTTGAACGTGGTCCCCTACCTCGGAAGCATTATCGGGCTCGGCGCCGCCCTCCCGATCGCACTCTTTCAAGACGGCGGCGGATGGCCCAAGCTCGCGTTCGTGCTCCTGGTATTTCTCGTCGTGCAGTTGATCGAAGGCTATGTCCTGACGCCGCGCATCATGGGAGAGCGGACGGGTCTTCACCCGCTCGCGATCATCGTGGCGGTCTTCTTCTGGGGACAGGCGCTCGGCGGGATCATGGGCATGATCTTCGCCATCCCCCTCACCGCGTTTCTCGCGTCTCTGCTGCGACTGGTGAAGGAAAAGTATATTACCGAGCTGGTCTAGCCCCCTCCGCCCATGGCGGCCTGAGCCCGCTTCGCCATCTGCTTCGGCGTCAGGTCTTCCTTGTGGGTCGCGACCGACCACTCGTGGCCGAAGGGATCCTTGAGCTTGCCGTAGCGGTCGCCCCAGAACATGTCCTGAAGCGGCATGACCACGGTCGCTCCCGCGGCGATCGCCTTGCTGGTGAACGCGTCCACGTTCTTGACGTAGAGAAAGACACTCTGCGCCGAGCCTCCGAGGGTCTCTGGAGACTTCGCGCCCATTTCCGGCCACTCGTCCCCGAGCATGAGGCGGGAGTCGCCGATCTGAAGCTCGGCGTGCGAGACCCTGCCGTCCGGACCCGGCATTCGCATCTTTTCCTTGGCTCCGAAAGCGCGCTTGTAGAAGTCGATGGCGCCCGCCGCCCCGCGACACACGAGATAGGGGGTCACCGTATGGTAGCCCGCGGGAATCGGCTGGGCCTTCTTCTTCGCCGCGGTCTTCGCCCTCTTGCTCGACTTCTTCTTCGAAACCTTCTTCCTCGACGCTTTCTTCATTTGTCCTCCTCGAAGGGCGGTAATCCTAGCACTCCGGCGGAAGCGGCGGCAATCGGGCTAGGGGTTGGTCACCGCTTTCGATTTCGCCCGGGCGACCATCGCGCGAACGTCGGCGAGAAGCTTCTTCGCGTCGTAGACGATTCCATCCTTGATGGTGTACCTGACGCCTCCGACACGCGTCGGCTGGTTGGCGTCGTCGAGCTTGATGGCGCCGGTTCCGTAGAGCACCTTGAGGTTCTGGAGCGGGTTCTCTTCAACCACCACGAAGTCCGCGAGCTTACCCGGCTCCACCGTCCCGATGGTGTCCGCGCGGCCGAGGGCCTCGGCGCCCTTCAGCGTCGCGGCGCGAATCACTTCGAGCGGGTGGAATCCCGCCTCGCGAAGGAGCTCGAGCTCGCGGATATAGTCGAACCCGTAGAGCTTGTAGATGAACCCCGAGTCCGACCCGGTGGCCACCCTGCCGCCCCGGTTCTTGTACTCGTTCACGAACGTCATCCAGAGGCGGTAGTTCTCCTTCCACGCCACCTCGTCCTCCGTCGTCCAGTAGAACCAGTAGGAGCCGTGCGCCTTGCGGTTGGGCGAATAGAACTTCCAGAGCGAGGGGAGGGTGTACTCGTCGTGCCACTCGGCCCGGTAGGCCCGCATCACGTCGCGGCTCGCCTCGTAGATGGTGAACGTCGGGACCAGGGTGAAGTCGAGCGAGATGAGCTCGTTCATGACCGCGTTCCACCGGTCGCTGAACGGGGGCGCCGCCTGCGCCCAGAGGCGGCCGGCGTTCCCGAATCGATCCTGCTCGTTGTTGTAGTTGTAGTCGAGCGGATAGTGCTGAATCGTCCGATCGACGAAAAGCGCCTCCGGAAGACCGTACCAGTGCTCCATGCTTGTGAGCCCCCACCGGGCGGAGTCGAGGACGTTGTTCCAGGCCACGTTCAGCTGCGAGTGGTGGCATGCGGTCCTCAGGTTCTGCTTCTTCGCCTCGTCGAGCGCGGCCTGCATCACGTCGGGGCGCTCGCCGAGGAACTTGATGCCGTCCGCCCCCCCGGCAGCGATCTCCCGCACCCAGGCCCTGGCCTCCTCCGGGGTTGCGATCGCGGATTCGGTTCCCTGCCCGAAGGCCACATACGCTGCGAGCCTGGGAGCCGTAATCTCGTTCTTATCGCTCTTGGCCCGGTGCTGCTTCGTCCACTCCAGCCCGTTCATGCTCCCGGGATCGCGAACCGTCGTGATGCCGTGACCCATCCAGAGCTTGAAGACGTACTCCGCCGGGGTTCCCTGGGGGGACCCGCCGACATGCCCGTGCATGTCGATGAACCCGGGAAGGACGTACATCCCTTCGAGGTCGATCTCCTTGTCTCCCGCGCCGGCCTTCGGGCGGGAGGCGGGGTCGATTCCGACTCCGGGATAGCCGACGCTCTGCACGCTTCGGATGCGGTTGCCCTCGACCACGATGTCCACGGGCCCGACGGGCGGAGCGCCCGTGCCGTCGATGAGGGTCGCGCCTCGCAGGATGAGACGGGGAAACGGGCCGTCGCCCTCGGCGCGCGGAGGCGCCTCGGGCACGGACTCGATCGAGGTGATATCTTGCTCCTGCGCCGCGCCCTCGAGCGCCGCAGACGATTCGAACAGGCCGAACGCGAGAAAAAGCACGATGAAGCGTCGCATGTCGTCCTCCTGGTATTTCGCTCTTATCTTATTCCCGTTCGCCGCTCTCGTCGTCGCTCAGCCGGAAAACGAACGCCTGCTCGAGACGTCCGTCGCCGCGCACGGCGGGCTCGAGCGGTTTCGCGCCGTTCGCGACTGGCGCATCGTCGCCGACCGCCGGCTGGAGGGAGACTCCGTCGTGAACGAGATCTACGAGGAGTACCTACTCCGCGACGGCGGCGCCGAGAGGACTCTCCTGGTCAAGAAGCGCGGCGGCTCGGTCCTGGTTTTCGGCCACGACGGCGCGAACGGGTTCGCGCTCGAGGACGGCCGGCTTCGAGACGACGGGGGCGCCGCCGGAGAAGGCTACTACCGCGCCCACGGCGAGTACTACCTGCGCTCGCTTCCCTTCAAGTGGATGGACCCGGGCGTGCGCGTGGAGTACCGGGGCCGGGAGAGCGTCGAGGGACGAGAGCTCGATCTGCTGCGCGTCACCGCGGGGGAGAACGTCGGCAGAGCCTGGCAGGACGTCTGGGTGGCCGCAATCGACCGCGACACTCAACTGCTGTGGGAAGCTCGTCTCACCCACCACCGCGAGAACGAGACCTGGATGACATCACCCTCGACTGGCACGACCGAAATCACCTATCGCTACACCGATTATCGCGAGGTTTCGGGTCTCCAGATTCCGCATCGACTGGAGTACTACGCGGAAGGGCGAAAGACGGGCGAGAACCTGATCCGGACGATCCAGGTCGACTCTGGATTGACCCCGGACCTTTTCGCACGCGACGCTCACCGCCGCTGAGTCCTTGCTCCACCAGTAGCTCCCGGCCGAAATCTGTCCACGTGAAGCGTCAGTAACGCAGGATGGCGCCGAGGGGGGGTCTCGTCGGGCACGTCCTCGGGATCGACCGCGTAGAGGGAGCCGCTCTGGACCAGCGTTCGGACCGCGGCCAGGTCGAGCAGATCGAAATCACCGGCTCCGGAGTCTCGTGTCGGAGGATCTGACCGCTCGCCTCGTTTCAGTTGCCCAAGCCCGGATGCCCACGGCGACGAAGAGAACGTCCACCCGGCCGTCGATTGCGGCCGAAACCGTTTCCGTCACGCGGTTCGAAGTACGGCCCGTGCCGGCGAGCTCGCGGTACCTGGCGGCCGCCTGGAGTCTCTCCCGCTCGAAGAGCGGCGCGACGAGACTGAAGTCCCGCTCGTGCAGACTGTCGACGCTCTGGGCATCAGGGTTCTCCCGCCACACCGCTTCGCCTCGCCCTAGTCCGCCTTGCGCACCGTCAGCACCGGACACGGGGCATGCCGTACCACGCGCTCGGCCACACTTCCCAGCAACACGTGGTCGAGTCCGGTGCGTCCGTGGGTGCCCATTACGATGAGATCCACGGCGCGCCCCTTGGCTACCTCGCAGATCTCCTGGAACGGCTGCCCGCGAATAGCCAGAGGCAAGACTTCACGGACCTGTTGCCGGAGAGTCGAAGCCTCATGCTTCAACCGCTCCTCGGTCTGGGTCCAGAGCTGAGCCAGTTCCTTCTCCACTCTCCGCTCTGTCTCGTGGTCGGGGGCCCACATCGCCGACGCAGGAGGAGCTACGTGGAGAAGCACGATCTCGGCTTCATATCGGCGGGCCAGCGACACCGCCCACTCGAGCGCGCTCTGCGCGTGAGGTGAAAAATCGGTCGGTACCAATATCTTACGCAGTTCCATCCGAGAACCTCCTTCGTTGGATCACCAATCTTCCGAGTGAAGTCACCCCGCGCCCGAGGACGGCTGATGGGCCTGACCACGCCGTCACCTCACGGACACGGACCAGTTGTACGTCGCATAGATGCCCGCCAGATACGTCAAGATCATGAACGCCGAACCGGGCTCGAGGATCCAGATCCGCCGCTCCGATTTGTTCATGACGTCCAGCATCGCAAGGGCGGTGAGAAGGACGGCGAACAGGCCACCGACGGCGAGCCCGGGCTCGACTCCGGCGAGCATCGATCCCGTTCCCTCGAGGATGTCCAGCGGTACCAGCATCGCCATGTTGAAGCAGTTGCTCCCCAGCAGGTTTCCCACGGCCAGGTTGTAGGCTCCGGCGCGGACGCTCCCGTAAGAGACCG
>DAISKN010000414.1:0-6430 GCA_036820975.1 Acidobacteriota bacterium
CGGCGTCAAGTCGATACCGCAGGGAGTACGCGTTCGGCGTGCGGTTCGGCCGGCAGAGCCTCTACTACCTCGCGGCCCAGCAGACCCCGGTTCTGACGGACTTCTTCGATTCGATCGACTCGCCGGCGGCCGACCTCGACTCCTGGAGCAACATCGCCCCGAGGCTCGGAGTCACCATCGACGCCACCGGACAGGGAAAGACCGTCGTCAAGGGCTACTTCGGACGCTACTACGGGAACATCGGGACGGGAATCCAGGCCTCGAATCCCGCCGGGCAGGCCACTCTCCGATACTCGTTCCTCGATCCGAACCGCAACGGTCTCTACGACGGGCAGCAGGAGCTCGGGGATCTCATCACCTGTATCGGCGTCTGCGGCGCGGGAGGAGGCGGTCTTCCGATCGACTTCGACCTGATGTATGCGGACGAGTACAGCGTGTCGGTGGAACACGAGTTGATGGCGGATACGTCCCTGCGGTTCTCCTACGTGCGCAAGCAGACGCGGAACAACTGGGGCGCGACCTCCCTGAACACCAGCGCCGCCCAGATCAACCTCTCGCGCAACGTCGAGAACATGACTCAGAACGTCGACGTCCCCTGCACCGGCTGCCCCGATGAGTTCGCGGGAACGACCTTGAACCTGCGCACCCTTCCCGCCAGTGCCCAGGACAACGACATCCGCTTCACCAACGCCCCCGGCGACAGCGACGGCAACTACGACACTCTCCAGTTCGCGTTCAAGCGGCGCTTCCGCGGGAACTTCTTCCTCAACGCCAACCTCGACTATCAGTGGCGGAAGGAGATGAGAATCCCCGAGTTCGAGACCACCTCGCCTCTGGCCGCGGATCCCATCACCACCTGGTACTACCCGGAGTACAACCGGAACGTCTCTCTGAGCCAGAACAGCAAGAACTGGAACTTCAATCTGGCTGCGCGCTACGTGCTTCCCCACGACATAGGAATAGCGGGCACCTGGCGCCACCAGAGCGGGTTCCCCTGGGCTCCCATCCACGTCGTGGCCCTGCCGAATGTGGGGACGGTCAACGTGTTCCTGGAAGACATCGAGAACAACCGCTCGGAGAACGTGAACATCGTCGACGTCCGGCTCGACAAGGCCTTCGCCCTCGGAAGCAAGTACAAGCTCACGGGATTCTTCGATATCTACAACGTGATGAACGTGAATCCCGAGTCGAACTTCGTACTCCGCACGGGAAGCTCGTACAACAACATCATCGAGTGGATTCAGGGGCGCACACTGAAGGTGGGCGCCCGGTTCCAATTCTAGGCAGCTGAGCTCCGGAGGGGAGCTGAAGCGGCGAGGCCGCTTCAGCTCCCCTTATTCTTTTCACTGGCAACTGATAACTGCCGACTGATAACTGGAATTGCTAGACTGATCCGCGTGGGCAAGGCGTCTCGCTTGGGTTGGGTTGTGGCATTGCTCCTCGGCGCGGCCTGTCGTCCCGCTTCTCCCGATAGGATCCTCCTCGTCACCATCGACACCCTCCGGGCGGACCATCTCGGCTACGCCGGGCACGACGTCGAAACTCCGAACCTCGATGCGCTTTCGCGCTCCGGCGTGAACTTCGCCCACGCGGTGAGCGCCGCTCCCCTCACGCTCCCCTCGCACTCGACGATCCTGACGGGCCTCTACCCCACGCGGCACGGAGCTCGGAACAACGGCACCTTCACTCTATCGAGCGGAGTCGAGACCATCGCGGAGAGGCTGAAGGCCTCGGGCTACTCGACGGGGGCTTTCGTCGGGGCTTTCGTGCTCGACAGCCGCTTCGGCCTCGAGCAGGGGTTCGATCACTATGACGACGATCTCCCCGAGGAGAACCCGCTGAGCAACGCGTACTACGCGGAGCGCGGCGCGGAGGAAGTCGTGTCCCGTGCCTTGGGATGGATGGGCGGCCGCGAGGACGAAAAGCTCTTCGTCTGGGTGCACCTCTTCGATTGTCATGCGCCCTACCTCCCTCCCGCGCCCTTCGACCGGCGCTACGCCTCCCGTCCCTACGATGGGGAGATCGCCTACGTCGATCGTGCTATCGGCCCGCTCTTGAAAGCGTTCGAGGGCGGAGCCACGATCGTGACCTCGGACCACGGCGAGAGCCTGGGCGAGCATGGAGAGTCGACGCATGCGCTCTTCGTCTACGATCCCACGATGCGCGTGCCCCTCCTGCTCAGAGCACCGGAGGCAAAGCCCGGGTCGGTGGTCGAAGCGCAGGTCCGAACCGCGGATATCGCGCCCACCATCCTCGAGCTCGCCGGCCTTGAGCCTGAGGCCGACCTCGATGGAAAGAGCCTGCTGGCGTTCCTGAGGGGAGAAGAGACCGCGAGCCGCGCGGCATACGGTGAGAGCTTCACCCCTTTCTTCAACTTCAACTGGGCGAAGCTCCGGTCGATCCGGGATGGCCGATACAAGCTCATCGACGCTCCTCGTCGCGAGCTCTACGATCTCATCGATGATCCCGGAGAGGCGAAGAACCTGTGGGCCGACCACCCTCCGTCGGCGGCTAGCGACCTTCTTCGGGAGCTCGAGCGGATAGCGACTCTCGACGAGGGGGAAGAGCGCGGCGCCGCGGCGATCGATGAGGGGACCGCGCGCCGGCTCGAAAGTCTGGGCTACGTGGCTTCTCCTTCCCCCCGCGCCGGGGAGGAAGCGGGCCTCGCCGATCCCAAGGATCGCATCGAGGTGTACGAGAGGCTTCACGGAATTCTCGCCCGGCAGGATTCGAGCCCGGACGAGCTGGTCTCCGAGTACCGGAAGGTCCTCGATCTCGAGCCGGCGAACCTCTGGGCGCGGATTCGCCTCGCGAACCTCCTGGCCGATGAGGAGCGATACGAGGAGGCTCTGGTCGAGTATCGCACTCTCATCGGCGCGAGCGTCATGGACGCGAGGGCGTTTCAGAACCTCGGGGTGGCGCTGCTCCTCCTCGATCGGGTGGAAGAGGCGCTCGAGCTCACCGAGGGCGCCGTCGAGGCCCGGCCGTGGGACCCGGACGTTCACGTGTTGCGCGGCGAGGCGCTCGAGAGGGCGAAACGTCCCGAGGACGCCAAGGCGGCTTACGATCGCGCCGTCGATCTCGAGCCCGAGGACGCGGAGAACTACTGGCGGCGTGGCGCCGTGCTGCAGAAGCTCGGGAGGAACGCGGAGGCGGAGAACGAGCTCCGGCGAGCCATGGAACTGGATCCCGCTCTCGAATCCGCGAAGCTCGCTCTCGCCCGGCTCCTGACCTCGACCGGCCGGCATGGGGAAGCTCTGAGCCTCCTCCAGCCCTCGGGAAACGAGGTCTCCCCCGGCGTGAAGGTCGGGCTGGCGGAAGTCGAGCTCGCCTCGGGCCGGCCCGAGGAGGCCCTCTCGCTCCTCGAGGAGGCGAGAGAGGACGATCCCGACAACTCTCGAACGCTCCTCCTTCTCGGTCCGCTGTACGCCGGGCGGGGGAGGCTCGAGGAGGCCCGAACCGTCCTCGAGCGGGCCGTGGCCCTTGGCGAGAAGGGCCCTGAGGTTCGAAGGAACCTCGCTCTGGTGTACATGCAATCGGGGAAGCTCCCTGCGGCCCTCCGCGAGCTCGAGAGCGCGAGCCGCGACGCGCCGGACGACGCTTCCATCTGGTTCAGCCTGGGGAACGCCCATCTTCGGGCGCGAAACCCCGGCGAGGCGGCGGCCGCTCTCGAGAGGTCCCTCGAGCTGGATCCCAACCGTGAGGAGGCGCTCTTCAACCTGGCCCTCGCCTACGAGCAGCGAGGCGAGCGCGGTCTCGCCGCCGAGACCTATCGCCGTTATCTTTCGACGGGAGTGCAAGACGAGCGAAGGCGCCAGGAGGCAGAGCGCCGGATCGAGAGACTCGCGGGACGGAGCTAGGGCCCTTTCTTCTTCCGCTCGGCCTCGATTTTTTCGAGGATCTCCTTCACCCCCGCCTGGCTCCCGTCGAGAGAGAGAGACTGCTCGAGAAGCTCCTGCGCTCTCGGAAGATCTCCCAGCCGATAAACGGCGTTCGCGAGCAGGTTCAGAATCGACGGCTCCGGTCGCCGAAGCGCGATCGCCCGTTCCAGGAGCTCCGCCGCCTCCGCGAACCTCTGCTCGTGGAAGTAGGCCTGGCCCAGCGGAGCCAGGATCTCGAATCGGTCCTTCACCTGGGAATAGACGGGCTCGAGAAGCTCGACGACGCGGGCGGTGTTGCCCGCCTCGAGCTCCATCCGGGCGAGGCGTTCCCGGGCGGGGCCGAGCTTTGCGTTCGCCGAGAGCGCCGCCTCGAACAGTCGTCGCGCGTCCTCCTTCCGTCCGAGAGCGAGGTACTGCTCGGCGAGAGTCATATCGACGCTTCCCCCAAGCTCCGGCCGGATCTGGAGCATGCTGCTGCGGACCGCGGGCCGCGGAATCGAAGTGCGAGGGGAGACGGTCACGGGAACCGATCTGCGATCGAGCTCCTTCCCCGAAGCTTCGAGCAGGCTCACGTCCAGCCGGTAGCGTCCGCCGGCGAAGGCTTCGAGGGAGAGGTCCTGGAGCATCAGCCCGGAGCCCTGGAGCGGCGCCGTCTGGTCGAGGGCCACGTCTCCGTCGACGTCCTCGCTCACCAGTTGAAACCGGACGCTTCCCCCCGTTCCGGAATTCAGGGGAACCACCGCCGCCACGATCCTCTCACCGATGGCGTAGACGGCGCTGGGATTGGGGAAGATCTCCTGGCTTCCGAATCGATACGACCGGTAGGCGGGCTCGCCGCCTTCGATCTCGGAGCCGTACGCGAGAACGACGTCGCTCAGGGCGGGTGCAGACGGCCACTCGGGGATCCGCACGTCGCCGTCGAGAAGAGTGTAGCTCTTGAGACAGTCCTTCTCGTCGCGGCCAGGGCAGGCGCGATTCCTCAAGATGACGCGCACGGTGTAGTCGCCGGGAACGAGCGGAGTCATTCCCGAATAGGAAAAGGGAAGGTACAGCGCCGCCTTCTCCGCCGGCTTCAGGGTGACGAAAGACTCCTTCCGCTCCTCCAGCACGAGCGTGCCCGCCGCCTTCGACTCGATCTCGACAGAGGCCACGAAGGTGGAAGCGTAGAGTCCGGAATCGTTGTCCTCGACGAAGGCGACGTCGGTGGGCGCGAGCTCGATGACCCAGTGGAGGTAGAGCCGATCCTCGGGGCCGGGAAGGACGTTCATCATTCCCGTGCTGGGGACGAAGCGGAAGAGGTAGTCGCTTTCGACCGCGCCCCGCTCGAAGTCGAGTCTCTCCGCCCAGCTGGTGTCGAGCCCGTAAAGCGGCGAGCGCACGATGTTGCTCAGAAGCTCGACCGTGCCGAAGGAGGAGGCCTGGAACTGCATCACGTCTCCCTCGTCGGGCATGAACGAGAGGGAGGCTTGCGCCAGCTCGGGATCGATCCACTGGAGCTGGTTGTAAGCGCGCTCGATGTCCTTGCGGAAATCCATGCTGTCGGAGTTGACGCGCGTCAGGAGCGCCTGCGGCCCGTCCCCGATGGGATCGTAGAGCTGGAACTCTCCCGTCCCGTGGCGGCGGAAAAAGAGAAGACTGAAGAACGGCGGAAGGCCGAACGACTTGAGCTCGGGATTGTTGAAGAACCAGAGCTCGGCGGGATAGATGTCGTCCTTGGCTTCGAAGTTCTGGCGCGAGCGCGGCTCCCCCAGGAGGATGTAGAACCGCCCCCGATCCGTCCGCCATCCCTCGCGGAAAGTGTCCCGCCCGAAGAACTCGTTCGCATAGTCGAGCCTTCGGTAGTGCTCCGTCCGGTACTCGTTCTCGGGAGTCGCCGGATTCAGGTCGCGCTTTCGCCAGAAGACGTCCACGAAGGCCGCCCGCTCCTCCTCGGACTCGAGACGCAGGAACGCCTCCTTCTCGACGTCGCTGAGGATGTAGACCACTTCCTTCTCGAGCCAGTTGCGGTGGATTTCCGGGAGGCGTTCGATGCGCTCGTCGAAGCCGGGTAGAACGGTGAGAAGCAAGACCAGGGGAGCGATCGTCATGATGACCTCAGGCCCGCGAGGGTTGGAAGAAGCGCGTCTCGAAACCGAGGTTTCTCTCCTCTTGCTCGAACCACGCCGCCATCAACGAGAACAGTAGCTCAAAGCCGTGAACCGTACCAGTTGGGACAGACGCCCTTGTCGACGTTGCTGATTCAGCGCGTCAGGCTCTCGATCTCGGCGATGGCCGCGCGGAGCTCCTCGTCGTCGGGGGAAAGACTCCTCGCCTTCCGGAGGGCTTCGAGGGCGCGCATCAGATCGCCTTTCCGCGCGAGGGCGGCGCCCAGATTCCGGTAGGCGTTGGCGTACTCGGGGTCGCAGGCGATAGCCCTTTCGTAGCGGCGGATACCCTCGTCGACGTTTCCCCGTCTCTCGTGAACGGCGCCGAGGTTCGTGAGCGCGCCGAGGTAGCAGTTCACGCCGGCCGCGATCCAAGCTCCGTGGCCGTGGCCCGCATCAGTTCGC
>DAISKN010000415.1:0-6429 GCA_036820975.1 Acidobacteriota bacterium
GCTTCCTGGCCCGGGTGCCGGAACTGGGCGACCGTTTCGAGAAGGCTTTCGCCGGGGCCTCGGCCGAATCGTGATGCTCTCCCCCCCGAACCGGCCGGCGAAGCTCGCCTCTGCCCTTCGCGAGAACCGCATCTTCCAGATCTGGACGGGAGACTCCGGCCAGAAGCTCTCCGACCCGGAGTTCTTCCGAACACTGCCCGTCCCGCCCGTCGAGTTCGGGGTCATCGTCGGGGACCGCGGACACCGCATCGGCTTCGACGAGCCCAACGACGGCGTGGTCTCGGTCGAGGGCGCGAAGCTCGAGGGGATGGCGGACTTCGTCGTCCTCCACCACACCCACACTCTCATCATGATGGCGTCGGACACCGCGGACCTGTGTCAGAGATTCTTGAAGACGGGAAAGTTCGCTCCGCCCAACTAAGTCCGGGGTTCCAATGCCGTCACCTATTCTCGAGATTGTGGAGTGAAGCGGTGGGCTGGGACAAGGAGTTTCGGACTAAGGCTGCGGCCGCGCGTGCAGCAGGACGCAGCGCTTGCGCCGCCCTTTTGTGTACGCGCGGACCGTCAGCCTCGAGCCCTCCCAAAGCGCCGCGGCCTACGGCTCCAGAGCCCGTCGTATACGGCCGAGGTGGTGATAGCTATGGCGGACGGCGTGATCCTCGAGCAGGAACTGGCACGTGAGCGGGGCGTCGAAGTAGAGCGACACCGGAGCGGCCCGATTGAGCTCCTCGTCGCTGAGCGCCCGGATTGCCTCCGCCGCTTCTGTGCTGTTGCGCCCGAGCAGATCCAGCGCCTCCTCTTTCGTGACGGCGTTGTACTCCCAGGCATGCTCGGCATTCATCTTGTCGACGACATCCCCGGTCACGCCCGTAACCGGATTGCCGCCGGCAAGCGTCTGTGCCAGCTGGATCTCCAGCGGGTAGACGCTCGCGACGTGATGCACGATGACGCCGACCTTGCGCCCGTCCTTGAGGACGCGGGTTTGCCACTGCGCGTCCGTGAGGGCGCCCGCGAAGCTGGCAAGGGCGCGGGCCCCCTGTTCGAGGCGATCGGCAAGGGCATTCGCACGCTGGCTCGAACGCTCTGGCGCGACCGCGGAATTGCACGACGCAACACTGCTCATAGACTCATCCTTTCGATAACAAAAGCCGGCGCCTAAATCGCCCCGGCATGTTCCCTTGCCCTATTCCCGTCTGCTGGTGCATATGCACCGGCGGCGACAAGCCCCACCCTGAGAACTCCATCCCCGGCTCCTCGGCCAGTATCCGGGTCGCGCGAGGATCGGCGGTGTAGCGACCCATCGAGATGCCTCGTCAACGACCGCCGCTCCCGTGCGTCAGCGAACGACGACCCTTCCCACCATCCCTGGGTGAATCGTGCAGTGATATGGAAACGTTCCGGCGGTCTCGAACCCAACTGAGAACTCGCCGCCGGGCGCGACCGTTCCTGAGTTCCACCCAGGCATATCCGACGTCGAAGTGTGTATTACCGAATCGGTGTTCCTCCATGTCACCGTGGTACCCGGCACGACCTGGAGATCGGGAGGCGTGTAGGCTCGATTCCCCAGCGCTTCGGCGCCCACAGGAATCACCACGGACGATGTGGGCCCACCCGGCGTGGGCGTGGGTGATGGCGCGGGTGATGGCGTCGGCGATGGTGACGTGGGAGGCGACGCGTAGCTGCCTCCACAGGCGATCGCGGACATCAGAATTATCGATACAACGGACAAACGCAGTGACAACATCATTTTTCTCCTGGTTTGAAGTGAGTGACTCCACGCTTCACCTAATCTCTTGGCGGCCTCGAATATTCCCGGAGGAGTGGAACGAGGCATGACTTGAAGGAATATCGGGTCGGGACTCGCCCGGAATGGGTCCGGAATATTTTGAAGGCTCAGCCGAGGGTTGGGAGGGGTCGGCAATGAAACATCCGGCGACGCGGCGTGAACCGCGGACGATTGTGATTGGGTCATCGCGGTCGTGCGATGACCCAATCACCGATCGCTTCCGTTCGGAGGTTACGGAATCTCCACGGGCTCGCCGTAGAGGAAGTCATCCATCATGACGATGTCCCGCCACGGTGCGTCATTCCCGCCGGGCTGCGCGTCGCCGGTTCGAATCCGCACAAAGGCGATCACGGGCTCGTGGAACACGACGCCAATGAACGTCACGCTCCCGTCGCCGGGCGAGGCCGGAGCGAAGCTCCTGTAGAGCAGCTCGCCTTGGTCGTCGAAGTACTCGATGAGGGTGCTGCCGAAGCGACGCCTCCTGCCGCCGTCCGGCTGGTCGACATCCGTCAGGACCAGACCGAAGCCCGCGGTCCTGGCGGCGACGGAGCCGTCGCTGCCGGGCAGGAAGAACTCCACGACGGTCACGTTGCTTTCGATCGGACTGAAGAGACGCAGCGGGCTGAAGGCCTGGAAGACATCGGCGTAGGTCGGATTGCCGAAGGTCGCGACCAGGCCGTCGAGCGGCGCCTGCACGAAGCCGGTCCCCGGCGTCTTCATCTGGGCGCCACGGCTGTTCCGGAATACCGTGAAAGGCGTCGGCCCCACAGAAGTGTCGGCGGAGCCGCCCCCGTCCCAATTGATCTCGCGGCGGCCGCCGGCGAGCGGCCCCGGCTGGTTCCCGTTGTTGGGCTCGCCCAATTCGGCTCGAAACTGGTCGACCGTGGACTGGATGGACGCGATTTTCGGTCCGGCCGCCTGGAATACGGCCGGCGGTACGAACCGCTTCTCCATGCTCGCGGGCGCAGGTCGCGGTGTGACGCCGGCGTGAGCCGCTCCGGGCAGGACGGCCGTGAAGCTCACGCTGAGAAGAATGATCCACGCGACGAGCGCGATGCCCCCGGTGGTCTGTTCTTCTTTCGTATCGCAGTTCTTCATAATACTCTCCTTTTCGTTGAGCACGAGTTGCATTGGAATGGTCCAACTCGGTTCGATGGCGGAAGATGGTGGGACACCGGTCCGACTCCAATGCCGCCGTCGAATCTGGCTGGGAAGTCAGATCCATGCGCATTGACGGGACCAGCAGTCCCAATGCGCGATGGAATCGCCGCTGCCTTCTCACCCTCTTTCGCACCGCCCTTTCACCGTAGGACCGTGTCGGCCGCGTTGCGGGAATCGCAGACGCATCCACACATTCACCTGAATCTCCGCGCGTCCTCGAAAATTCCACGAGGAACGGATTCGGCGGAGCGGAATGGATCGTCGAGCGCACCTCGCCCGGCCTGGCGAAGCTCGCGGCCGGTATGTTCTCGAAGGAAGAATGCGCGCGGGAGGCGTCGCTGCGACTCGTTCGAGACGCGCTCGTCCGTTGTTCCGTTGGCCCGGAGCGAGAGCGGATCCTCCCTCGCTCGACTTCAGCTCTCTCTGGCGGTCGTCTCCGAGCGAAGCTTATCGGGCGCGATAACGATGCGGCGTCCGAGCATCGAGACCGCTCCGCGGCGACGGAACTCGGAAAGGGTCAGACTCACCATTTCGCGGCTCGCGCCGATGAGGTTCCCCAGGTCCTGCTGGCTGAGAGGAATGTCGAGCACGAACCGACGCGGCCCGCCGGCCGAAGGCACCGGAGGGGAGGGGAGGGCCTCGCCGAAGCGCTCCGCCAGATCGAGGAGCAGGAAAGCGAGTCGGTTCGGCACTCGAAGGAACACGTGCGTCTCGAGGCGCCGCTCCAGGCGGTTCCGTCTCGCCCCGATCAGCCGAGCCACGGCAATCGCGAGCGCGGGACGGCCGTTCAATGCCCGCTCGAACGCGAAACGAGGGATGGTCTCGATCTCGACCGCTCGGAGCGCCTCGGCGAACGTGGGTTCGGACCCGAGCTCGTCGACGATGGACATCTCACCGAACACGTCGCCGGCGTCGAGAAGGTCCAGGATCATGACTTTCCCCTTGTTGGAGAACCGCGTCGTCTTCATTCGTCCGCGGAGAAGAAGGTGCAGCCCCGCGTGAGGACCGTCATGGAGCGAGACCATGCTCCCCTTGCTGAGGCGGGCTGGCCGTCCCCTCAGCCCCAGCTGGCCGAGAATCGCTCGAATCTCGTCCGATGACGACGGGGTCTCGGCCGCACTCGGCCGCACCGCATTTCCGAGCATCTTTCCCTCCTCGTCCTCCGCGCGCGCGCCTTCCCCGAAAGCCGATTGAAAAGCCGTTGCCGCTTGTTCTCCTTACGCTTCACCTAATCTCCGGGCAGCCTCGAATATTCCCGGACGGGCGAAACGAGCCAGGCTCTGCAGAAACATCAGGGAGGGACTTCAAGCGGGTGGGTGGAGCATCTCAACGGCTCACCTGAGCTGAGCTCTGCGGTAGATGCACTCACCCGTGCTGCGCGCGTGGCACGGGTGTTCTACGCGCGTGCGCGGCTTCTCAACGCGTCGTCGATCTCCTTCATCAACGAGTCGATCGTGGTCGCACGCCCTGCCGCATAAGCCTGGGCCCACCGATCCGGTCCCAGGCGTTGCCGCACCCCCTGTTCCGCCTGTTCCCTGAGGTCGTGCACCGATTTGTCGACAACGGTGGCAGCGGTGCGTTCGGTGACCGCGTCCCGGGCGCCGAGAATCCGCGCCGCCCATACGTCGTCGCCCTTCAGTACCGCTGCGGCGGCAAGCGGGACCAGCGCGTACACGAACTCGAACTTGTCGTGGAGCTCCCGGATCCGTGTCAGGCTTTCCCGCATCAAACCGATCGCCTCATCGGGATTTCCGCGCCGCACCGCCAGGATGGCGCGAACATACAGCGGCAGCAGCAGGAACCATGGGCCGGCGTGTCGAAGCACCGAGGTAGCCTCATCGAGCAGGCGTTCCGCCCGATCGGCGTCGCCCGTCGCCAGAGTCAGCCCCGCCAGCCCGCTCAGCGCGTTCCCCGTGCCCCACGGGATTGCCAGCGCCCGGAACCCTTCGACACTGGAGGTAAACCGGTCGCGGGCCGCGTCGAAATTGCCAACGGCATGCTCGATGTACCCATACAGATTCTCCGCCTGCACGGCGATATGCATGTCGCCGGAGCCGCGGGCGAGCCCCAGGGCGCGCGTGAGGCCGGTGCGTGCGCGCTCGAGCTCCCCTTGCGTGTACCACATGAAAGCAGTTCCGAGGAGAGCTCTGGACTCGGCAGCTGGGGGAAGAGACGGTAGCTTCAGAATCTGTTCATACCATCGCAGGCCTTCGACGGAATGCCCCCGGATCACCCAAAACAACATCAGTGCCCACGCGATTCGGGACGCTTCGTCGGGACGGCCGCGCTCGATGAGCCATGCAAGTCCGCTCCGGTAGCTCTCGAGATCGTCTCGCGCGCGATCCAACCATTCGCCCTGGGCGGGTCCGACCAGCCCTTCCGCGGCGAGGGAGGCTTCACGAGTGCAATAGTGGGCCAGCGCCTCCAGGGCGTCGTCGCGCTCACCCGCCGCAGTGAGCTCGAGAGCCGCATACGCCCGCACGGTTTCGAGCATCTGGTACAGCGGACGCGTCGCCACCGAGGTCTCGGCACGTAGAAGGAGGCTCTTGTCGATCAAGCGGGCCATGCCCCCGAGCGCTTCGGCGCTCCCGGCTGGAGTATCCTCGCGACTGGTGAGGACGGCCGAGGCCGCCTCTATGGGAAAACGACCCGGCAGTGCGCCGAGACGGCGGAACAGGCGCTGTTCGTTCGGGGCCAGCAGTTGGTAGCTCCAGGCGACCGTCGCATTCATCGTCTGTTGGCGTTCGGGGAGATCGCGCGGGCCTGGGGTCGAGAGCAAGACATCCTGCGTGAGCCGCCGGAGCAGATCCTCCGCGGTCAGCACTTTGATCCACGGGGCCGCGAGCTCGAGTGCGAGCGGCAGCGCATCGAGGCGTCGGCAAATCGCCATCACCGTTAAGGCGTTGTCCGGCGTGAGTTGAAAGTCCGGATGCACGTCCCGAGCCCGCTCCACGAAGAGACTCACCGCGGGACAGCGCGCGAGATCGGCAGCCGATGCCAGATCGACGCCCACGTCCAGCGCGAGCGGTCCGACGATGTATTCCCGCTCTCCCCGCACACGGAGCGGTGCGCGGCTCGTGGCCAGCACCCGGAGAGCCGCCACCGAGGTAAGGAGCTCCGCGACCAGCGGTGCCGCGCCCAATACCTGCTCGAAATTGTCGAGGGCCAGCAACGTGGGGCGACCTTCGCATACGGCACGCGCGCGCCTCGGCAAGTTGAGCACCGTATCATCCGGCAGTCCCAGCGCCTCGGCGATCGCCGACGCTACGAACTCAGGATTCCGAACGGCGGCGAGCGGCACGAACACGACCCGGGTTGCGCCCTCTGCCGCGATCGCGTGTGCGAGCTCCAGCGCCAGACGCGTCTTCCCGGCTCCTCCTGGCCCGGTGAGCGTGATGAGGCGTGCGGTGGGATCCGAGAGCCAGTGCTGCAGCGCCTGCACGTCCGCGTCGCTCGAGCCGTCCTACGTGCTGCGCGCGCTG
>DAISKN010000416.1:0-3841 GCA_036820975.1 Acidobacteriota bacterium
AGTTCGCGAACAATCCGAGGCACAGCGCCCAGAGGACGCCGGCCGAGAGTCTCCGTCGATGCCCCATCTTCATCCGTTTCCTCCTTCGTTTGTTGTTTCTTCGCTCACACGCCTCAACGCTCTTCCAGGGACCCGCGATATACCACCCCCGCGAGAACCGCGCCGACGATCGGGGCCAGCCAGAAGAGCCAGAGCTGCTCGATGGCCCAGCCGCCCACGAAGACGGCGGGACCGGTGCTGCGGGCCGGATTGACGGACGTGTTGGTCACCGGAATGCTGATGAGATGGATGAGCGTGAGCGCCAGACCGATGGCGATCCCGGCGAAGCCCGCCGGGGCCCGCTTGTCCGTCGCGCCGAGGATGACGATCAGGAACATGAAGGTCATGACGACCTCGGCGACGAGGCAGGCGATCAGCGAATAACCGCCCGGCGAGTGCGCGGCGTAGCCGTTGGAGGCGAACCCGACCGCCACGTCGAAGCCCGCCTTGCCGCTCGCGATCACGTACAGGACGCCCGCGCCCGCGATCCCGCCCGCCACCTGGGCGAGGATGTAGGGAACGAGGCTCGAGGCCGGGAAGCGGCCGCCGGCCCACAGGCCGATCGACACGGCGGGGTTGATGTGGCAGCCCGAGATGGGACCGATCGTGTAGACCATGGTCAGCAGCGTGAGCCCGAACGCAAACGAGACCCCCGTGAGCCCGATGCCCACCTCGGGAAACGCCGCCGCCAGCACGGCGCTGCCGCACCCCCCGAGGACCAGCCAGAACGTGCCGAGAAATTCCGCGGTCAGCTTCTTACCCACTGCATTCCTCCTTCGCTCTCGAAACGCGTTTCAACCCCGCCGGGCCCGGACGCCTCCGATCAGTCGAACGGCGTCCTCGATGAGGTCCGGGAGCAGCGACCCTAGCTGGAACTGGACGATCCGGCACTGCGGGCAGTGAGTCGGCCGCCTCGGACGACCGGAAACATCACGTCATGGCCGGCGATGCCTTCGGCCCCGAGAACAGGCTCATCCGGCGAAAGTAGCGCAAAACGGAGCACGTTGGCGCGGAGAGTAGCCCTTCGAACGGGAGGCCTCAATTGGACCTTGAGCCAATACGGCGAAGATCCTCCCCGGGTCGTCGTGAGGGGATCAGAAGACGCCCTCAATCACTCGAAGAGCGTTCCCTGAATAATCCCGGCCCGAACGGCGAACCCTCGGAGGTCTAGAATCGGCCCTGCCATTCCCCACTACGCAACCGGAACCGGAGCTTTCTGCTGCCGAGGAGGTCCGAATTGATCGGCCGCAGCCTCGGCCACTACCGCATCACCGCCGCTGTCGGCGCGGGCGGGATGGGAGAGGTGTACCGGGCCACCGACACGAAGCTCGGCCGGGAGGTGGCGATCAAGATGCTCCCGGCGGCGGTGGCTAAGGACCCGGAGCGTCTGGCACGCTTCGAGCGCGAGGCCCGCTCGCTCGCCTCGCTGAACCACCCCAGCATCGTCACCATCTTCTCGGTGGAGGAGGCCGACGGCAGCCGGTTTCTCGCAATGGAGCTGGTGGAGGGCCAGACCCTCGACACCCTCATCGCGGCGGGTGGGCTCCCGCTCTCGCGCTTCTTCGACATCGCCGTGCCGCTCGCCGACGCGTTGTCGGCCGCGCACGAGCGCGGCATCGTGCACCGGGACCTGAAGCCCGGCAACGTGATGGTGACGCCCGAGGGGCGCGTCAAGGTGCTGGACTTCGGGCTCGCCAAGCTCGACGCCGCGGACTCCAATCCCAATCTCACGAGCACCCCGACGGAGAGCCGCGCGGAGCTGACCAGCGAGGGTCAGGTTTTCGGCACGGTCGCCTACATGTCCCCGGAGCAGACGCGGGGAGGCAAGGTCGATGCGCGGTCGGACGTGTTCTCCCTCGGCGTCGTTCTCTACCAGATGGTGACCGGCGAGCGGCCGTTCCACGGCGCGAGCGCGGTGGACATGATCTCCTCGATCCTGCGCGACACTCCCCCGCCCGTCACGGACCGGCGGGGGGACCTTCCGCAACACCTGGCGAGGATCCTTCGCCGCTGCCTCGAGAAAGACCCGCGGGACCGTTACCAGACCTCGCGCGACGTGTACAACGAGCTCCGGGACCTGCGGGTCGAGACTTCCTCGACCTCGTCGGCTCCTTCGCCGCGGTCCCAGGCCGTCGTCGAGGAGCGCGCCCCCGCCGCCCCGCGAGCGGCCTGGAAGCGCCCGGCGTGGGTGGCCGTCGCGGGCGCCATCCTGTTGGCGGCGCTGTATCTGGCCATGCGGAGGTTCATCCCCTCGTCCTCTCGCGCACCGGAAGCCGGGACCGAGCCGCCTGCGATCCGATCGATCGCCGTTCTTCCCCTCGACAACTACTCGGGCGACCCCAGTCAGGATTACTTCGCCGAAGGGATGACCGACGAGTTGACGGCAGCCCTCGCCACCATCAGTCAGCTACGCGTGATCTCGCGCGGCTCGGCGATGCAGTTCAAGGGGCGCAACCGGCCGCCGACCCCGGAGATCGCCAAAACGCTGAACGTGGATGCGGTCGTGGAAGGCTCGGTTCTTCGCGCCGGCGACAAGATTCGAATCACCGCCCAGCTGATCGACGCGCGGGCCGACCGGCACCTGTGGGCCAAGAGCTTCGAGCGGAACTCGCGCGACGTGCTGGCGCTCCAGGACGAGCTGGCATCGGCGATCGCGCGCGAGATCCATGTCCGGTTGAGTCCGGCCGAGGAATTGCGGCTGACGCGCGCGCCCAGCGTGAACCCCGAGGGCTACGACGCCTATCTGAAGGGCCGGTACTTCTTCAACCGCCCGAGCGACGAGAACCTGAGCAAGGCAATCGCACAATTCGAGGAGGCGACCGGTCTGGATCCGTCTTACGCGCCCGCGTACTCGGGACTGTCAGACGCCTATCTCTGGGCCGGCTACAACGAGGGAGTCCTGACCGCCTCCGAAGCGAGGCCCAAGGCCAAGGCCGCCGCCGAAAAGGCCATCGCCCTGGACGACAACTCTGCCGAAGCTCACACCTCCCTGGCAAACTTCAAGCTCTGGTACGAATACGATTGGGCAGGCGCCGAGGCCGAATTTCGCCGGGCCTTCGCGCTGAACCCGAACTATGCGTTCGCGCACGACCAGTTCGGGATCGGGCTCTCGTTCCTGGGAAGGCTCGACGAAGCCATCGCCGAGGGCGAGCGCGCGGCCGAGCTGGACCCGCTTTCCCCGCAGATCCCCCTCGACGCGACCATGGCATTCGGCTTTCACGGCGACTACGAGGCCGGCCGGGAGCGGACCCGGAGGGCCGCCGATCTCGATCCGACCTACTTCTTCGCTCCCTTCGAGGAAGGGTGGCTCGAAATCCAGGCGGGAAAGCTCCAGGACGCGATTACGAAGCTGCGAAAGGCCAAAGCGATGGAGTCGCCGGCGTTCGTCTCCGCCTGGCTCGCGTACGCCTACGGGGCCTCCGGCGACCGGGTCCGCGCGATGGCCGAGGCCGAGGACCTGAAGAAGAAATCGCTGCGCGGCGTCGTCACGGCGTTCAACCAGGCGCTCGTGGCTCTGGGTCTGGGCGATCGCGCGCGGGCCTTGGATTCCCTCGAGCAGGCCTACGCCGAAGATTCGCAGTGGCTGGGCTGGCTCAATCTCGACAAGATCTTCGATCCCCTCCGCTCGGAACCCCGGTTCGCAGCGCTGATGAAGAAGCTCGGCTTCGAGAAGTGAGGCGACCGCCGCTCGCTCCTGGAATGGCCGATTCAATCCTCGCTCAGCCAGACTCTCCCTCAAGCTCGCATCGCGAATAGTCTCCCGACCGAAGGGAGGGAGGAGGTTCGCGATGCGGGAGCCCGC
>DAISKN010000416.1:3851-6428 GCA_036820975.1 Acidobacteriota bacterium
CGCGGGCTGGCGAACGGTATTGTATTAGTATGAAATCTCATACCAAGTCGAGCATCACGCTGCCGCCGGAGGAGCTGAAGCTCGTCGTAACGCTGCAGGCAAAACTCAAGGCCAAGAGCAAGGTCGAGGTCGTGCGACGAGGTCTTCGCCTTCTCCAGGAGGCGACAGACCGGGAGAGCTTGCGCGGGGCGTACCGTCGTGCGTCGCTCGACACGCGAGAGTCCCTAGCCCTCGAGCTTCGGGACCTGGACCCCCTCGCCTCGGAAGGCCTCGACGAGCCGTGAGGATCCGGCGCGGGTTGCTCTACCTCGCCGATCTCAACCCCCGCCTTGGGACAGAGCCCGGGAAGGTCCGGCCGGTTCTGGTCATCCAGACGGACCTCTTGAACGTGGCGGGACATCCCTCCACATGGGTTCTCCCGTGCACGACCAGGCTTTCGGGAGGGAACCTGCTCCGCGTATCGCTTCCCCGTGGGATCGCGGGAAACCGCGAGGATTGCGAGGTGATGATCGATCAGAACCGCGCGATCGACAACCGCAGATTCGTCCGCGCTCTCAGGCCCTTGCCGGCAAGTCTCCTTCGAGAGGTCGAAGAAAAGCTTCGCCATCTGGGCGAGCTCTAGCAGGCTGCTGGCGTTCGGAACCGAGTCGTGAGCCGTGCAGGACCCGAACCTGCGAGGAGGTTCTGGAAGCGCAGGCTTGCGGAGCCGCTCGAAGTCGGAGTCGATCACGAGGCGAGAGGGGAAGGGGGTCAGCGCAGCATCATCCACAGGTACGCGTACTGAAGCGCCGTGACCTGCGCCGTCTGCTTGTTCACCGCACCGCTCCCGTGGCCTCCCTCGGTGTTTTCGAAGTAATAAACCGGGTGGCCCTGCGCCTCCATTTTCGCGACCATCTTACGGGCGTGGGCCGGGTGCACGCGGTCGTCGCGGGTGTTCGTCCAGAAGAACGGCGTCGGGTACTTCGCGTCCGGTTCGAGCAGATGGTACGGCGACCAGGTCTGGATGTATGCCCAGTCCTCGGGCTTGTCCGGATCGCCGTACTCCCCCATCCAGCTCGCGCCGGCGAGGAGGTGGCTGTACCGCCGCATGTCGGCCAGCGGCACCTGCGCGACGACGGCATGGACGAGGTCCGGGTAGAGGGTGAAGGTTCCGGCGACGAGGAGACCGCCCTGAGAGCCGCCCATGATCCCCAGGTGCCGCGCCGAGGTGATCTTGCGCGCCGCGAGGTCTCGCGCGACGGCCGAGAAGTCCTCGAAGTTGCGGATGTGGTTCTCCTTCACCGCGGCCTTGTGCCAGGCGGGGCCGAACTCTCCGCCGCCGCGGATGTTCGCGAGGACGAACACGCCTCCGCGCGAGAGCCACGCGGAGCCGAGGGTTGCGCTGTAGGTGGGGACCTCCGAGACCTCGAAGCCGCCGTAGGCGTAGAGGAGCGTCGGGGCGGTGCCGTCCGACTTCACTCCCTTCGGCCGCACGACGAAGTACGGGATCTTCGTGCCGTCCTTCGACGTCGCCTCGAACTGCTCGGTCGTCATTCCCTTCGCGTCGAAAAACACCGGCATCGTCTTGACCCGGACGGGCGCGGCGCCCTTTTCGCCGAGCCACAGGGATTTCGGCGTGGTGAAGTCCTCGTACGTGAAGAAGAAGGATTCCGACTCGTCGCTCGTGGCCGTCAGTTCCGCGCTGCCGATCCCGGGCGTGGGGATCTCGGCGCGCGTCCAGCCGCCGTCTTCGTTCCAGGCGAGGGCGGTGAGGCGGCCGCGCACGTTGTCGAGCGTCTGGAGCAGCACGCGGTCGCGCGTCCGTTTCACGCCGCCGAGAGAGACACGCGCGCTCGGCTCGAAGAGCACGTCGAACCGGTGAACGCCACGCAGGAGGTCGTCGACGGTCCCGGCGAGAAGGGATCCCTCAATGTAGGTCTTGCCGCCCACGGTCCAGTCGCTTCGAAGGGAAAAGAGGAGCCGGTCGCGGAAGAAGAGGCGGGCCTTGGCATCCTCCGGCAGGTCCAGCTTGACCAGGCGATCGCCGAGAAGCAGGAACGACTCCCCGCGGAAGAACGCCGGGGTCCGCGTGATCAGGTCGTACCGGCCGTCGCTCAGGATCTCGGTCGTCCCGACGGAGGCGACGTCCTCCGCCCGGCCCTCGAACACGGTTCGGGCGGCGGACGCCGGCGTACCGCGCTTCCAGAGCTTCACGATCCGCGGATATCCGGACGACGTCAGAGACCCGGACCCGAAGTCCGTGCCGAGCCAGAGCGTGTCCTGGTCGCGCCACGCGATGAAGGACTTGGCCTCCGGCAGGACGAAACCGCCGGACACGAACTCCTTCGTCTTCGTGTCGAACTCCCGCTCGACGGACGCGTCCGAGCCTCCGGGAGAGAGGCTCACCATGCACCGCTCGTAGGCGGGCGCCAGACAGGTCGCCCCGTGGAACACCCACGGCTTGCCGTCCGCCTTCGCGAGCGCGTCGACGTCCAGGACCGTCTCCCACCGAGGTGCAGCCGTGCGGTACGAAGCCAGCGTCGTGCGGCGCCAGATCCCGCGCTCGTGCGCGTCGTCCTTCCAGAAGTTGTACACGGT
>DAISKN010000417.1:0-878 GCA_036820975.1 Acidobacteriota bacterium
CGCCTCTCCTGGGGCGACGTGGACGGCGCGGGCCTCGTGGTCCTCGTTCGCCTGCGGATCGCGCCCGGGCGGCGCTCCGACTATGAAACGCTCCTCCGGGAGCGCGTGGTGCCCTGGGAGAAAGAGCATCGCGTCGTCATCGGAAGCGAGAGCGGCCGGTTCCTGCTCGCGGATGGATTCGAGTACCTCCGCATCCTCGGAATCTCGAGCCTCGGCGACTGGCAACGGTACCTCGAGTCCGTTCGAACCGCGCCTTTCGCCCCCGAGATCGACGAATGGACCGCCGAGTCGAGCCAGGGTATCCTCGCCCCGGTACGTGAGCTCTCGGTCCGGTAACCAACCATGACCTCTTCTCCGACCGCGGCGGCGATCGTCGTGGGAAACGAGATCCTCAGCGGCAAGGTCTCCGAGGCGAACGTCTACGAGCTCGCCCGGGTGCTGCGCTCCTCGGGGGTGCTCCTTTCGCGGGTGGTCGTCATTCCCGACGACGTCGAGACCATCGCCCGCGAGGTGAAAGCACTCCGCGCCGCCTTCGATCACGTCATTACCAGCGGGGGGGTCGGCGTCACTCACGACGACGTCACCATCGCCGGCGTCGCCCGCGCGCTCGGTGTTCCGGTGGTGCGCGACCCCGAGCTCGAAGCCCTCATCCGCCGCCACTACGGCGAGAAGGTCCACGAGAACCATCTCGCGCTCGCGAACGTGCCCGAGGGCGCCCGCAAGCTGACGGCCGGGGGTTACGCCTGGCCGCTCGTCGCCATCGAGAACGTCTACGTCCTTCCCGGCATCCCGGAGATCTTCCAGAGGAAGCTCGGGATCCTGGCGGCGCATCTGGCGAAAGCGGCGGCGCCTTTTCTGAGCCGCGCGGTTTACACCCG
>DAISKN010000417.1:888-6425 GCA_036820975.1 Acidobacteriota bacterium
GCTCCTGGACGAGGTCGTCGCCCGGCATTCGTCGATCGACGTCGGCTCCTATCCCCGGTGGAACGATCCGACGTACGAGACCAAAGTGACCTTCGATGGAAAGGACCGTGAGGCGGTCGAGCGCGCCCTCGAGCACTTCCTGAAGCTCCTGCCGACGGGCGAGCCCCAGTGGACCGAGTAGCGAAAGGAGCCGCCGGCGCCGTCGCTCTCCTCGCTTTCTGGTCGCTTCTCGGGGCCCAGGGGGCGCGGTTGGGGACGCTCCTCGTCCCCGCGCTCTCCCCCTGGTGGATACTTCTGGCGCTCGGCCTCGTGCTCTGGCTCACGCCTCCGGGAGACGTCCGCCTCGATCGGAGGACTCTCGGCGCCGCCGGGCTCTTCCTCCTGTCGTTCGTTCTTCTCACCGGGTGGCGAAGCCGCGCGCTCCACCCGAGCGCATCGCTCGAGGTCCTGGTCGACGGCGAGACCGGCGCCCGCTCGGTCTCGCTCCAGATCGAGCGCCGCAACGAGCTCCGGCGCCTGACGGGAAAGAGAAGGAACGTCTCGATCGAGACCCGCGGAATCCTCGAGGTTCCCGTCGCGGGTATTCACGCCCTCGAGCTTCGTTGTGACGATTCGTGCGAGGTCGAGGTCGGAGAGGACGTCCTGCGCGTCGAAGGGGCCTCGCGCCGCGAGATCGCCCTTCCCCGCGGAGACGTTCCGCTGGAGATTCGGTATCGCCAGGACTCCGGTCCGGCCGAGCTCGCGATCTCCTGGAACCGTCCGAGCTTCTTCGAGCCTCTTCCCATCGACTATTTCGTGCGCTCGCCCGAGGCCGGACGGCGCAGCCGCCTCTCCGCGCACCTCGCGCTCGCGGGCCTCGCCCTGTGGTGGGGGCTTTTTCCCTTCCACTTCCTGAGGCTCGCCCGGGCGAAGGGCCGACTCGAAGGCTCGGTTCTCGTTCCGAGCGCCGCCGCGGCGCTCCTCGTGATCTACGGAAGCGTTCTTCGTTTCGAGGCCCTGCTCGCGCATTCGGATCTGGCCGGACGCGACGAACGCGCCGCGAGGATCCACGAGAGCCTTCTTCCCTGGGTTCCGGCCTACGGGGTCTTCAATCCCGAGAACGCTCCCGAAGACCCGTATCGCGCCGACGTCCGAAGCTACCTGGATCGGGCGGAGGCGATGGGGCGGGAGGGCTTCTATTCGCCTTCGTTCCGGGAGCCGTTCTACGTTCTGCTGGTCTCCGCCTTCGTCCGCGCCGCGGGCGGCGAGATCGGAATTCTCGTCGAAAGCACCGTGTTCTCGGCGCTCACTCTCGTCCTCTTCTACGTCGTCGCCGCGAGGCTCCACGGGCGATGGTGGGCGGTCGCGCTCCTTCTTCCCGTCGTCCTCCACCATTGGCTGGTACTCGACGCCCCTACCGGATACCGTGAAAGCGCGTACTCGTTCTTCCTCGTCGCCTTCGTCGCCGCGGTCGCCCTCGGGGGCTCGGGCCTTCGGTCGGCTTCCCTCACGGGCGCTCTCGGAGGTCTTCTCTGCCTCATCCGGTTGAGCGCCCTCGCTATCGTCGTGCCGCTCCTCGCGATCCGCGCCCTGACGCTTCCGCCGAAGGAGCGTCTGCGCTACGGCGCCGCTTTCACGCTGCTCCTCGTCCTCCTCGTCGGCCCGTTCCTCTACTCGAATTTTCGCGCCCACGGCGATCCCTTCTACAGCGTGAGCTTCCATACGCAGTTCTGGCTCCGGGCCGAAGGACTCGGCGAGGACGAGGGACCGGTGAGCCTCTCGCGGTACTTCACCGATTTCGAGAGGACGGGCGCCCTCGCGCGGGGGACTCTCCTCGGTCTGACGGCGCTGCCCCTTCGCACGTTCTGGAACGGCCTCGGCCACTTCCCGCTCCTCGCGGCGGCGACCCTGGGATTGGGCGTCCTCGGCCTCGCCCGCGCCAGGAACCCGTACCTGACCGCGGCCTACTTCGGGCACCTTCTCGCGTTCGCCTACATCCAGAACTTCCCCTCGGGAGAGATGCCGCGGTTCGTGATGCCGGCGTTCTTCCTTCTGGTTCTCGCGGCGCCCTATGCGATGCCGCGGGGGCGGCTCAGGCGCCCAGTTTCTCCGCCGGGCTGACGGGCGCGGTATCGCTCGAGGAGCGAACCACTCTTCGCCCGCGCCCATAGGATCTCGCGACCATGCGCGCGAGCATCCTGAGATACACCGCGAGCATCCGCCGCATTCGCAGGTTCGAGACCCCCGCTTTCCGGCCCGACCACCGGATCGGGACCTGAGCGATGCTGTAGCCGGAGACGAGCGCGCTCAAGGAGAGCTCGATGGTGATATCGAAATGGTCGGCGGTGAAGGGCGCGCACTCGCGCAGGACGGGAGCCCGGTACGCCTTGAACGCATTGGTCAGATCGTTGAGCCGGGTTCGGAACAGCACTTGCATCGCCCGGTTCGCGGCACGGTTGAGCACGAGCTTGACCCGCGGATAGTTCGTCACCGAGCTTCCCGGGAGGAACCGGGATCCGAACACGCAGTCGTAGCCTTCCTGGATCTTCCGGTAATAGGTGACGAGGTCCTCGGGAGAGTCGGAGAGATCGGCCATGAAGACGACGATCACGTCGCCCGAGACCGCCTCAAGGCCGCTTCGGATGGCGCGGCCGAGCCCGGGCGGAGATTCCCGGCGCAACAGGCGAATCTCCTTCGCATTCCGCGCGCGCGCCGAGACGATCGCCGCGGTGTCGTCCGTGCTCCCGTCGTCGACGACCAGGAGCTCGCAGGGAATCCCTCCGGCGCTCTTCACGGTCTCGACGAGGCGGTCGAGACACTCCCCGATGTTGGGGCCTTCGTTTCGAGCCGGAATGACTACGGAAAGCTTCATGAGTATGGCGCAGCCGTAATTCTATAACCGAGCGGGCCCGAAGAAGAACTCACCCGGCTGACGCTGCGCGGCCGCGAAACCCTTCCAGGAGGTCGACGAGGATGCTCTGGAGATCGTACCGGAAACTCCACTCCGGATGATCCTGCTGGAATTTCCGGGTGTCGCTCACGTACCAGACGTGATCGCCGATGCGCGGCTCGTCGACGTAGCGGGTCCGCATCCTTCGACCGAGGAGGCCTTCCACCAGACTCACCGCCTCGAGAAGAGAGCAGTGCGCCCTGCGGCCACCGCCGACGTTGTAGACCGCTCCGGGGCGGGGCGCCTCGACGAAGCTCAGGAACATCCGGGCGAGGTCTTCGGCGTGGATGTTGTCCCGCACCTGCTTTCCCCGGTGGCCGAAGATGCGATACTCGACGTCCTCGAGCCCGCACTTGACGAGATAGGAAAGAAATCCGTGGAGCTGGGCTCCCGCGTGGCCGGAGCCGGTGATGCAGCCGGCTCGAAACGCCACCGTGCCAAGGCCGAAGTACCTTCCGTACTCCTGCACCATCACGTCGGCGGCGAGCTTGGAGGCGCCGAACACCGAGTGCGTGGATCGATCCAGAGACATCGACTCGTCGATTCCGTGCTCGTAGAAGGGGTGATCGGGAGAGAGCTCGAATCGTGTCTCGAGCTCGACCAGGGGGAGCTCGTTCGGCCGATCTCCGTAGACCTTGTTGGTCGAAGTGAACACGAACGCCGCTCCGGGACTGTGAGTCCTCGTCTGCTCGAGGAGGACGAGCGTCGCCCGGGCATTGATGTCGAAGTCCGTGGTGGGATCGCGCGCCGCCCAGTCATGAGAGGGCTGCGCCGCCGTGTGGATCACGCACCGGATATCCGAGCCATAGTTCTCGAAGATCCGCTTCAGCGCGGCGTCGTCGCGGATGTCGACGTCGTGATGACGATAGCCGGGGACGCGGGCCATGAGTCGGCGGAGGTTTCCCGATGTCGAGGCTTCTTCCCCGAAGAAGCGGCTCCGCATGTCGTTGTCGATGCCCACGATCTCGAAGCCGCTCCGGGCGAAGATCTCGACGGCGGCCGATCCCACGAGCCCCGCCGAGCCGGTCACGATCGCGATGTCCATTTCGCCTTTCTTTCCCGCCTGCCGCTATCCTGCCGCGACCCTTGGATCAGCCACCTCGGGCGGTCCGCATGAGACGGAGGCGCTCTCTCTTCACTTGACCGCGATATAGGTCATCCGGGCCAGGGTCCGGTAGTCGAGCGGAGCGTTGCTGGAACGGTTGGCAAGCCAGTAGACCTCACGAAATCCCACGTACTTGAGCATGACCGGGACTGCGCTCTTGGTCGGCACCAGGGCCACGCGGTTCGAGACGTTCTGCTCGTGCACCAGGTCCTCTTCCAGCTTCAGGAGCGGAACGTCGGGAGACACGTCGGAGCGAGCGACGTTCGTGTCAATGACCGCGAAACCGCGGGTGACCGCGTGGAGCCGCTCGAGGGCCTCAATCGGCTTGTCGAGGTGGTAGAGAAGGCCGAGAAAGAACACGATGTCGAACTCCCCCAGAGTCTGGGCCGAGACTTCCGTGGCGTTCAACGCGCGGTAATCGAGTTTGTCGAGACCGATGATGTCCCGGATGAACCTCGCTTGCTCCGCGTTCTTCTCGCTCACGTCGACTCCCTGGACGTGTTCGGCCCCTGCGAGGCGCGCCTGAATGCACCAGAACCCCGCATTGCAGCCGATCTCGAGAACTCGCTTGCCCGAAAGGCTCCCTCCGGCCTGGGAGAGGATCGCCGGGAACAGATGCTGGTACCGCTGGTAATGCCTTCCTTCGAGGCCGCGAAAGTGCGCTGGATCGGCCTCGACATCGATATCGCCGAACCGGAAGGGATAGTGCCAGAAATACTCGCGGATCTTCCGCTCCAGCTCCTCGCGGGTGTAGGGGCAGCTCGGCGCGATGTCGAAGGTGTTCCGGAAGATCGCGCGCGCCTTTTCCACGTTCTCGGCGGAGGGAGCCGGCAGCTCCGGGCAATTCATTCCGGTAGAGTCCTTGCGGGCCAAGCTGTAGCCAAGGACGTTGACGAGTTGACGCATTGCGAATGATAGTTTCTTCATAGTTGTCTCCCGCGCCGAGGAGTGGAGTCCCCGCCGTCGAATGCCGCCGAGAGTGCCGCACCGCGGGGGACGGGCCGGGCTCGCTCGAGGACTGGCGAGAAGTCTACCGGATCCGCGTGCGAGGCTCAACCCGCGATGCCAGAGCGTATTGCCAGACATCTTTGCGTCTCCGCTTGCCGCCCGCACCGGTTGTCCCTATCCTTTCTCGTGCTCTGGGTCCTCACCGCGTTCGTCGGCGCCGGCCTTCTTTTCATCGCCCAGCCGGTCGTCGCCAAGATGCTCCTGCCGCGGCTCGGTGGCGCCCCCGCGGTCTGGACCACGGCGGTCCTCTTCTTCCAGACGGTGCTCCTCGCGGGATACGGCTACGCGCACTGGTTGGGCCGGCGATCGCGGGGCACACAGGTCGCGGTCCACGCGTTCGTTCTCGCAGCGCCCCTCGGACTTCTTCCTCGCGGTCTTCGGCGAGACCCACCGCGGCGGGCACATCCTTTGGCCGGATGCCAGCGAATCCTTACTGCCGGCCGGCGCCCTCCTCGACGTCTACCGCGCCATCGATGCGGCCCTCGCGGAAATCAT
>DAISKN010000418.1:0-2403 GCA_036820975.1 Acidobacteriota bacterium
CCCAAGATCAATGCGCCTCTACTGATTCACTACGCGAGCAACGACGAGCGGGTCAATGCCGGCTGGCCGGCTTACGAGGCCGCGCTCAAAGCCAACGGGAAGAAGTACACGGCTTACGTCTACGAGAACACGCAGCACGGATTCCACAACGACACCACGCCGCGCTACGACGAGGCGGCGGCGAAGCTGGCCTGGGAGCGGACCCTCGCCTTCTTCAAGGAGCACATGGGAGATCCGTCTACGGACTGACGGTCTCGAACGCCGCGGGGAGCGCCACCTCGAGAAGCTCGAGATCCGACGAGCAATCGAGGAACGCGTAGGAGTCGAAGGGCGGCAGAACGAACGATGTCGCCGCCTCGACGGCGCGGGCGTTGCGCCCGTCGACGTCGAGCGTCAGCGAGCCCGAGAGCACGAACGTGAAGAGGAATTCGGCGTCGTGCCGGTGTCGTCTCTTCGCGGAGGTCCCGCGAGGTCGAGCGACGCGAACGGTCGCGATGCCTCCGGTCGCGGCGGCGATCCCGGTATCCCGGCACTCGAAGCCTTCGAGCCGGAAGGGCTGCCATGCGGCCTCGGCGGCGACGTGCCGGACGAACCGTTGTCCCGAGAAGTCGCGATTCGGACTCGACACCGAAGTCGGAAGCGCGAGGTCGGCATCGGCGAATGTCTCGTGGTTGGCCGGGCAGCCGATCTCGATGACCTCGAGCCCCGGAGAGCTTTCGAGGACCCGGTGACGGATGCGCGGCGGCTGCAGAACGCAGTCTCCGGCGTTCAGGACGAAGGGCGTTCCCTGGTCCTCGTAGACCACGCGCACCCAGCCCTTGTAGCAGTAGATCATCTGGAATCGGACCTTGTGGAAGTGCACGTAGTCCGGGACCGGACCGCCGCCCGGGATCTGGATGTGAGAGGCGATGAAGCTCCCACCCTGCCGGTCGGGGACCAGATCCCGATAGCGCATCCCCGCCCGCCCCGCGCCCCACTGCGCGTGCTCGCCGTTCTCGCTCAGGACGAAGGACGGCACGACGGGAGGCACCACGAGCGGCGGATCGGCGTCCACGATCTCGATACGAGTCCCGTTCGGCGCCGTCAACACCGGGGCCCCGAACGCGGACGGGTCGCTCGCCAGGAGCCGAAGGACCCCCGGCTCCCCGCTTCCACCGCGCTTCAACTCGATCCGAAGCCCGTACCCGGAGACCACCGCGACCGAAGGATCGTCCGCCGGATAGATCGCGTCGACGCGAAAGCCCAGACGATCGGTGAAGAAACCGAGCGTCTCATCCAACTCCCTGCAGGGCAGGACGACTTGAGCTCGAGCACGCATCGTACGAAGCCTAGACCAGTTCGAGAGGCGGGCGCAATGAGACGAGAGGGCGCAGCGAGGATCACCTGCCGAGAATCAGACGCGGTGCCTACGCGTTCGCCCGCGTCCCGAAGGGTGGTCGAGAGTCCCGACGTTCACGCGGAGACGGGACGAAAAGCAGTCCCGGAAGTCGACGATCACCTGTTGGAACGGGCACAGAGCGGTCTGCGGTCGTGGGCAGAAACGAAATCAGTGCCGACGGTGTAAGCCTTCGATTAGTCGTCGGTTCAGGATAAGATCTTGCCGTGAAGTGGCTCATCGGCTTCCTCGCTCTCGTGTCCGTAAAGATCGACTCCGGTCGGGACCTTCGAGAAGCCGCGAAGCTCGGGGATGGGGTACGGGTCAGGGAGCTCATTCAACAAGGCGCCCAGGTGGATTCGGCCGGGGATGATGGCGACGGCTCCCGGATGACGCCGCTGCTATGGGCGGCGGTAGAGGGACACGCGGAGGTCGTCCGAAGCTTGATCGAAGCCGGCGCCGCGATCGATCTTGCCCCCGACGTCCATGGAACGGCGTTGAAGGGAGCTGCCGACCAAGGCCGCATCGAGATCGTCGACATTCTCTTGCGAGCCGGGGCCGAAGTCGATTCTCGTGCCAAGAGTGACGGAGTAACGCCACTGATGATGGCGGCGCGATCCGGCCATTCGGAAGTCGCGGGCCTCCTGTTGAAAGCGGGAGCCGACCCGAGCCTCCGCTCGGACCAGGGGATGTCGGCGTTCATGGAGGCCGCCTCGAAGGGACATCTGGACGTCCTGAAACTCCTGGATTCGCGTATAACGGAGCTGGGCAAGCGGACCCCCGACGAGGAAACCGCGGTGATCTTCGCGGCCATCGGAGGCCACGTCGACATCGTTCGATACTTGCTCGGCGCGGGCTGGAGTCCCAACCATAGTGCCGACCTGGGGGTCACAGCGCTGCACGCGGCGGTGAACCAAGGTCACGACGACGTGTTGAAGGTCCTACTGGAAGGGGGCGCCGACGCGAACGGTGGAGCCGACGTTCCGAACGTGCCCACCCCGCTCGCGATTGCGTCCATGAACGGACGT
>DAISKN010000418.1:2413-6424 GCA_036820975.1 Acidobacteriota bacterium
CGCCGTTGTCGCTTTGCTGCGGGCGGGCGCCGATCCAAACGTCAAGGTCTCTGAGCGAAGATCCACCGCGCTCTATGCCGCGAGCTCCAAAGGGTACACCGGAATCGTGCACGCCTTGCTCGAGGCAGGCGCGGACCCGAACCTCCAGATTGACGGTATCGACGACACGACCGCGCTCCATATCGCCTGCACCGCCGGGAATCTTGAGGTCGTTAGCCTCCTTCTCGCGGCGGGCGCCAATCCCAACCTCCGCTCTCGATCCGGCGCGACGCCCCTGATGGTCGCCTCCGGTTTGGGGCACGATGCCGTCGCCGCCGCTCTTCGCGCCGCCGGCGCGCAGTAGGCAGCGAGACACCCGATTCCGAGGCGCACCGACGAGGCGTTAGAGGAGTAACGACCCGACGCGAACCCTGGTGCGCTTCGCGCCCACCCGGATTCTCGGCCCGAACCAGAACGGCAGTTTCGGTTGAATCGCTCGGGAGGGTGAATCGGCCAGTCTGGGCTCCGGTGAACCGGCCGTGAGAGGATGACGAACCCGGTGACTAGGCGACCGGAGGCGTACGATCCCTGTCCGTGAGCGGACACTCGAGGGAGTTCGACGCCGCCAATCCAGCGCGGATTCTGGCATTCGAGTTGCTTCACTCCCGATCATGGAATCCATCCTCCAGGACGTTCGTCTCGCGCTCCGGACGTGGCTCAAGCGCCCCGGCTTCAACTCGCTGGTCGTCTTCACGCTCGCCCTCGGGATCGGGGCGAACGCAGCCGTCTTCTGCGTTATCGACGGCGTTCTTCTCCGGCCCCTCCCCTACGACGACCCGGAGGAGCTGACCGTCCTCCGCACCGAGCTCGTCGAGACCGGCCAGATCACGGCGAAGAGCTCCCCGCCGGAGGTGGCCGACTTCCGGGCGCTGGAGGGAGTCTTCGAATCCGCGGGCGCGATCTGGGCGCGGCCCGCGGCCCTGACCGACGACCGTAGCGAGCCGGAAGAGATCGAGATGGGCTTCGTCACCGCGGGCTTCCTCTCGATCTTCGGCGTCGATCCTCTCCTGGGGCGGGACATCCTCCCGGAGGAGGATGTCCTCAACGCGACCCCCGTGGTGGTCCTGAGCCACGAGCTCTGGGAGCGCCGCTATGGATCCGACCCGGAGATCATCGGCAAGACTCTCGAAATGGACGGCTCCCCGCTGACGATCGTCGGCGTCATGCCTTCGGGGTTCGCGCTTCACCTGCCGAGCGACGCGGGAGTGCCGCCCTATCTCGATGCGTGGGTCGCCTGGGGCGGAGCGTACGAACAGTCGCCCCGCGCGTTCCGCGTTCTCACCGCGGTCGGGCGACTTCGCGACGGGATCGGCCGCGAGGAAGCCCGAGCTCGCGCGTCGGCTCTCGCCCTTCGGCTCGCCTCCGATCATCCCGAGGACTACTCGGCCTCGGGTCTGAGGCTCCACCTCGAGCCGCTCCGGGAATCTTTGACCGCGCCCATCCGTCCCGCGCTCGTCGTCCTCTGGACGACGGTGGGGTTCGTGCTCTTCATCGCTTGCGCCAACGTGGCGAACCTGCTTCTGATTCGCGCCTCGAGCCTGGAGCACGAGGTCCTGGTGCGGCGGGCGCTCGGCGGGAGCCGCTGTCGACTCCTGCGCCAGGTGGTGATCGAAAGCCTCCTGCTCTCGATCGCGGGAGGGCTCGCGGGAGCGCTCCTCGCGGAGTGGGCCATTGCCATCCTTCCCTGGCTCTCTCCCGGCGACATTCCCCGGCTCGCCGGGGTCGCCGTCGATGGAAGGGTGCTCGCCTTCCTCATCGCCGCCTCCCTCTTCTCCGGGACCGGCATCGGACTGGTCTCCGCTTTCCACCTCGCGCGCCGGGATTCCAGTCTGGCGCTCCGTTCCCGGGGAGCCGGCGAGAGCGGACAGAACCGCCTGAGACGCCTCCTGGTCGCCGGCGAGATCGCGCTGTCGCTCGTACTTCTCGTGGGAGGCGGCCTCCTTCTCCGAAGCTTTTACGCTCTCTCGAAGGTGGAGCTCGGCTACCAGACGGAGAGCGTCGCGACCTTCAAGATCTCTCTCATCGACTCGGCATACCCCTATTCGGGCCCATCGAAGATCGCACGGTTCTATCGCGAGCTCGCTTCTTGGATCGAGGATATAGACGGGGTCGAGGCGGCCGGAGCCTCGACGGAGCTCCCTCTCGACGGCGCACCCCCGGGACACAGGCCCTACGCCTACGAGTCGGAGCGCGGCCTCGTCGAATGGGACACGGTTTCCGCGGACTACCGCACCATCACCCCCGGCTGGCTCGAGGCGCTGGGGGTGCCGCTTCTCGAAGGCCGTTTCTTCGAATGGACGGACGATCTCGATCACCCGAACGTTGTGGTGATCGACGAGCTCCTCGCCAGGTCGGCCTGGCCCGGAGAGTCGGCGGTGGGAAAGCGCCTGCAGGTTCTGACCTTCGTCGGCGGTGAGCTCCGAAGGACGTGGAGCGAGATCGTCGGTGTGGTGGCTCACTTGAGGCATCAACCGGGAGTCCTGGGTGAGGAGCAGATCTTTCTTCCCCACGGGCAATCGCCGCAGCGGACGATGACGTTCGCCATCCAGAGCGAGCTTCCGCTCGAGACCCTGAAGAGAGCCGTCCGCGAGAGAGTTGCCGTCCTCGAGCCCAGCCAACCAATCCATTCGGTCCGGCCGCTGGACGACTATCGAGCCTTCTCCCTGGCGACCCACCGCTTCACGATGGGAGCTCTGGGAGCTTTCGCTCTGGTAGCGCTCGCCCTCGCGTCCCTCGGCGTATACGGCGTCATGGGCTTCACCGTGAGCCGCCGGACCCGGGAGATCGGTCTTCGAATGGCCCTCGGCGCCGCTCCGAGGCGGATCCTCGTCGACGTGCTCCGCGACGGATTGCTCCTCGTGGGTCCCGGGCTCATGGTGGGCGCTGTCGCCGCTCTCTTCCTCGTCCGCTTCCTCTCGAGCCTGCTCTTCGGCGTCACCGCCAGCGATCCCCTCACGTTCGTGGCGGTTGGGACAGTCCTTCTCGTCGTGGCCTCAATCGCCTGCTACGTGCCTGGACGGCGCGCCTCCTCGCTCAATCCTCTCGAGGCCCTCCGGGAGGAGTGAGAGGGTTCCCTCCTCCTGCGCCAAAACACCCATCGAGACCGCTGAGCGGGATGCAAAATGCCTATCCGATGGCATATGCTTCTTGGCGCAGGCTTTGCAACCGCGCGGGTTGGAATATGGAGGGTGACGAAATGATGAGAGCTCGATTCCTGGTTGCGGCGGGTCTGCTTCTGGCAGCTGCCTCCGCAAACGCACAGGACACCAAGCTGGACACTGGAATGGCGGTCAGCGGCGAGCGGATCTTCCGCATGTATTGCGGAAGCTGCCACGGAAAAACGGCCAAAGGGGACGGTCCTCTGGCCAAGGACCTCAAGGTCTCGCCCGCCGACCTGACGAAGCTGAGCGCGACGAACGGCGGCACCTTTCCCTTCGAGATGGTGATGGAGACCATCGATCACGGTCGCGGCGTGCGGGGCCATGGAACCGAAGAGATGCCCGCCTGGGGTGCGGCGTTCAAATCGACCGCGGAAAGCGCGGACGACGCCAAACGGATGATGCGCGAGCTCGCGCACTACCTCTGGTCGCTTCAGCCGAAGTAGGGACGCTGCCTCATTCGAGCCGCAAACCGCCGAGGAATGCGTCGAACGACTTCTCCCCTGTCGAGATCTCTTTCGCGGGTCCGAGAAACCGGATGAACCAGGGCCCCGACGGACCCTCGACCACTGCCGCGATCATGCGGTAGCCCGGCTCGTTGTGACGCTCCGAGGCGCCCGGCCGTACTGCCGCGGCGTAGGTACCCTCGACGTCGACCCGCGTTATCGAAAGCTGTCCCGCATTGGACTTCGTCACTTTCGCGCGCTCGCGGGTCGAGGTGCCGTCCGGTTGCTGGAACTGCCCGTACCATCGGTCGAGGTTGGCGTCGATGCTCCCGCCCTGACCCTCGCCGAAATAGAAGACGACGATCTCG
>DAISKN010000419.1:0-6370 GCA_036820975.1 Acidobacteriota bacterium
GGTGCCCCCGGCGCATCCGTAGAAGCGTGTCGGGATCCCGCCGGAAGGCAGAACGAAGTCGGGAGCGCGCTCGCCGCGGTTGAGTTTCGAGACTGCTACGTCAGGCCCGTCAGGCACGTCCGGAGTATACCGGTTTGGTCTCGGCGAGACCGCGCCGGCCTAGAGTGTGGCGAAGTCCGTTTCTCTCACCGTGACCTCGACGGCTCGGTCATCGCCTTTGGGAAGCGCCTCTCCCCGGTTCTGCCAATACCCAATCTCCCTGGTGATGGCCCGCTTCATCGCCTGGACGTAGTCCGGCCACCCGAGCTTCCGGACGCCCAGAAGCTCGATTTTGGAGCAGGTCGCTCCATATAGCGTCAGGAGGAAGGCGGGTCCCGCCTGGCCCCCTCCTCGCTGCTGAACCCGGTACTTGCCGAGGGTTCCCGTGTCCACGAGACGAACGATCTCGCGATCGCGAAGGACCTCGCTTCCGGCTTGGACCGCGGGAAAGGGCTCGGAGATGAGAGCGGCAGCGCCTTCAGTGGCTGTGCTGGGAATGGGTCCTCCTCGCGAAGCGCTTCGCCTTACCCTCTTCAGATCGCTCCGTTCTCTCCGACACCAGGGCCTCTGTCGTCAACATGAGTCCGGCGACGGATGCCGCATTCTGCAGCGCGCAGCGCACCACTTTCGCGGGGTCGATGACCCCCGCCCTCACCAGGTCGCCGTACTTCCCGGTCTCGGCGTTGAAGCCATGGTCGCCAGCCAGCTCTTTCACCTTCGAGACCACGATTGCGCCCTCTTGCCCGGCGTTCTGGGCGATCCAACGGAGAGGCTCCGCGATGGCCCGGCCCACGATCGCGACGCCGATGCGCTCGTCGTCGCTCAGCGCATCATCCTTGGCGAGCGCCGTCAACGTGGCGCCGGCACGCAGCAGGGCGACGCCACCGCCGGCGACGACGCCCTCTTCAGCAGCGGCTTTCGTCGCGTGCATGGCGTCCTCCACGCGGGCTTTCTTCTCTTTCATTTCCGTCTCGGTGGCGGCGCCGACTTTGATGAGGGCCAGTCCAGCGGTGAGCTTTGCCATGCGCTCCTGGAGCTTTTCCCGGTCGTAGTCGGAGGTCGTCTCCTCGATTCGGTTCCGGATCTGTCGGACGCGTCCCTCGATATCGGCCTTTTTTCCCGCCCCCTCGACCAGGGTCGCGCTGTCTTTGGTCACGACGATCTTCTTGGCCCGGCCGAGATCGGCGAGCTCGACGTTCTCCAGCTTGATTCCGAGATCCTCGAAAATGGCCTTCCCGCCGGTCAGCACGGCGATATCGTCCATCATGTCCCTGCGCCGCTCGCCGAAGCCAGGGGCCTTCACCGCCACCGCCTGGAGTGTGCCTCGGAGCTTATTCACCACGAGCGTCGAGAGGGCCTCCCCTTCCACGTCTTCCGCGATGATGAGGAGCGGTCGACCCGCCTGGGCCACCTTCTCGAGAAGGGGCAGCAGCGCGTTGATGGCCGAGAGTTTCTTCTCGTGGATCAGAACGTACGCGTCCTCGAGCACCGCTTCCATCCGCTCGGGGTCGGTGACGAAGTAAGGGGACAGGTAACCCCGATCGAACTCGGTGCCCTCCACGATCTCGAGCGTCGTCTCCAGGGTCTTTCCCTCTTCCACCTGGATGACGCCGTCTTTACCCACCTTCTCCATCGCCTCGGCGATGATGCGGCCGATGGAAGCGTCTCCATTCGCGGAGATGGTCCCGACCTGAGCGATCATGCCCCCCTTGACCGGCCTCGAGAGCTTTTCGACGCCGGCGACCACCGACGCGACAGCTCGATCGATCCCTCGCCGGAGATCCATGGGACTCACGCCCGACGCGACGCTCCTCAAGCCTTCACGATAGATCGCGTGGGCCAGCACCGTGGCCGTAGTCGTGCCGTCGCCCGCGACGTCCGAGGTCTTCGAGGCCACCTCCCTCGCCATCTGGGCCCCCAAGTTCTCCATCGGGTTCTCGAGGTCGATCTCCCTGGCCACGGTCACGCCGTCCTTGGTAACGACCGGCGAGCCCCATTTCTTGTCGATTACGACGTTTCGGCCTCCAGGACCGAGCGTCACCCGGACGGCCCCGGCGAGCTTCTCGACCCCTCTGAGCATGGCCTGCCGCGCGTCCTCATCGTAGCTGACTTGCTTGGACACAGTTTTCTTCCTTACTCCAGGATGCCGAGGACGTCGTCCTCGCGAAGGATGAGGTACTCGACGCCGTCGAGACGGACCTCGGAGCCCGCGTATCTGCCGATGAGGACTTTCGCGCCCTTCTTGACCTCGAGGGGTACGCGCATCCCGTCGTCGAGCACTTTGCCCGAGCCCACGGAGACCACCTTCGCCGTCATGGGTTTCTCTTTCGCGGTATCGGGTACGTGCAGTCCACCGATCTTCCTATCCCCCTCCTCGATGCGAAGGGCTACGATATGGTCGTTCAAAGGTCGAATATTCACCGTCTATCTCCTGTGACTCGAGAACTATCGCGTCTTGCCGGAGACCGGCACGCTTGCCGGCACCCTGGCCCCTTCAACCGCCGGGACTTGCCGCCCCGCGAGGTCGAGCACTCTCTCAGGACCGGTTTTCAGGAAGCGACGTCTCCGCTCGACCCAGCCATCGAGCTTGCGGCTCCACTGTTTCCATAACTTCATGTCAACCTCCCCCGGTGCGCTCGCCGAGGTCCCGTTTCAGAGAACCTGACTCGTTTCAGATCACCTGAAGCCTCAGCCACAGCCACTATCGGTCAATTAACTTTTATTGTCAAGTGACTGACAGTCCGAGTAGGCCGCAGTAACTATGCCGAGTTAACTACGCGCTCACACGGAACCTGAGTCCTGAAACCCTGAAGTGTTGGTGAGCCCGAGAGTCGTCAGTAGCCGGTCTGCGACCGGGACGACTTACCCTTCTTCAGGAGGTACTGCTGCTGGGCTCCGAAACGGCGCCGCACGCGCCTCATCCACCAGAGGTAGTGCGGGACCGTCACGTACTGCCAGCCGTCGCCGAAGTTCAAGTCCAACCGGTTCGTCGGGACCCAGCGGAGCTGGAACCCCTCGAACTCCAGTTGCTGCTGTACGCCGCTCTCCTTGAGCCAGTCGTCCCCGAGGACGATCATGTCGGCGTCGAGAGTGCGTTTGAAGAGATGGCCGAAGGAAGCCAGGAACCCATGCTCCACAGGAGCGGCGTTGCCGGCGGGACGCGGCCGATTCAGACCTCGTGGCGACTGCGCTTGACTCACGTCGGATCCTTTCCACAAACCGAACCTGGGCGGCCCCGGTCGACACCGAGGCCGGACTCTAACGAGACACTACGTAACGGTGGGCTCTATCCGGGGCCGGATAGATACTCAAGGTCGGATTGGGACGAGACGCCACCGGACTTCAACAGTATACGCGAGAACCGCCGTCTCCGGGGACGTGTTTCGACCCGAATCTAAGAACGCCGATGGCGTCGTCCGCCCGGAGAGCGCTTCCGCCCTGGCCCGGAGCGCTTCCGCGGCGCAACCCTTGCTTGGGGAGACGCTTCGCGGAAATGGAGTGGATCCCTCAGACTCTGCAGTTCACGGTAGAAGTACAGCATCGTCGGTCGCCGGCCATTGAATCTGAGCTTCTTGAGAAACTCGATCTCCTCTGCCGTGGCGTTCCCGCTCAGGGACGGATCCTCGAGAAGCTCCTCGAGCCCGGGCTGCACGCCGATTCCCGCATCGGCTTCCCGTTCGACGAACTCGAATCTCTTGGGCTCCCCGGGCACGAGCCTTCGATTCAAGATGATCTCGATGGAAAGAGTCGCGAGGTCGACGTCCCAGGACTCGATCATCGGATCCAGGAAAGAGATACAGTTCTCGTCCGACACGTGAAAGACGTCGGTATCCAGAAACTCGAGGATGCTGACGCGCACGTCCTCGTAGCTCCGGCGACTGAGTCGAGCGAACAAGTGGAGCCATTCTTCCCGGTGCAGCTCCTGGCTCGCGAGCCCTTTGGCGACGTCCAGGACTTTCTGAGTGATCAGACGTTCGAGCTCGCCGAAGGGTTGCTTCTCGAATATGGCGCATACGCGCTCTCGCTTGTCGGGGGCACACTTCTGGAGGATCAGATTCCGAACTTCATTGAACAACGGCGCCGGAGGCTCCACCACCTTCCGCTTGAGCGCCTCCTTGCGTTGGAGCACCGCCAAGCTCGATAAACGGCCCTTCGGGAGCTTCAGTGACCTCTCCAGCTTGAAGTAGATGTCCGTCCGCTCGGGCGCCGGAGGGGCCTTCCGTCGAGTCAGGAGCTGGGAGATGTAGGACTCCGTGACTTCGGCGCCGGCTGCCAGATCCTTCTGCTCGAGCCCCAGCTCCTCCATGCGTTCTTTGATCGCGGACGGCATATCCATCGGTTCGCTCCCCGGATTAACTCAGGATGGTTACTTGACCCCCAGTATCCCAGGCATCGATTGACATTTCAAGAGAATTTACCGATAATGGTTTAGTGAGAATAAATAAATTCAGGTTGTATCCACTCTTTTCGGTTATCTGCCTCTCCTCCGGCCTCGTCGCGGCATTGGCGATCGGTTCGGGTGTCGCGGCGGCAGAGGGCCAGACGCCCGGGCGACCGGCGAACTCTCACCCGAGGCCTTACGGCAGCGGCTGGGAGTGCGACCGCGGTTACGCCGAAGTCGATCGCTCCTGCGTGGCAATCCAGGTGCCTCCTCACGCGTTTCTCGACTCCGACGGCGACGGGTGGGAGTGCCTCCGGGGTTACCGCGAGGTGGAAGGGACCTGCGAAGCGGTCCAGATGCCTCCGAACGCCCGCCTGGATTTCACCGGTCATCGTTGGGAGTGCGCTCGCGGATATCAAAAAGTAGAGCGTGAATGTGTCGCCCTCCAGGTGCCCCCCAATGCCTTTTTGAGCACCTCCGGAGACGGATGGGAGTGCGACCGCGGCTACCGCGAGGTCAAGGAGAAATGTGCGGCATTCGACGTGCCCCAGAACGCCTTCCTGGACTCCCGCGGGCAAGGTTGGGAGTGCGGTCGCGGCTACGAGAAAGTCGGGACGACCTGCCTGGTCGTCAAGATCCCCGCGAACGCCTACCTCGACGGCAACGGAAGCCGCTTCAAATGCGACCGAGGATTCCGCCAACGCGGCGCGACCTGCCTCCCCGTCGAGATACCCTCGGAAGGCTATCTCTCGCGTTCGGGGAGCGACTTCGAGTGCAATCACGGTTTTCGGAAGAACGAAGAATCCTGCGTGCAGGTCGACGTTCCGCTGAACGGCTATCTGCGGCCCTCGGGAGACGAGTGGAATTGCGATCGAGGCTACCAGAAGGTCGGCCCGACGTGCGTCGCCTTCGAGGTCCCGATGAACGCGCACGTCAGCTCCTCCGGCAACACCTGGGACTGCGACTCGGGCTACCGGCGATCCGGGAAAACCTGCAGCGCCGGCGACAAGTAAGCGGCGAGCCGAGCATACTCTCACCTGCCAAAGGCCGACGCGAGATCCCCTGGTTTTCGGTTAGCATAGAGCCTTGGTTTTGAGGAAATGCGCCAGCGGGGCTCCCACAAGCAGTATCGGCATCCGGATGGCCGCGGGACGACACTTCCATTCACGCTGGTCGGAAATTTCCCCAACCCTGTTGCGGAAGACCGCGAAGGATATCGGCCCTTCACGGTGGAACAGCTTCTCGGCCAAGCTTAGGTACGGCCGAACTCAGCGGATGGAGCAGACGTGGCCCTCTTCGGAATGGGCGGAGTTGACGCGACGGAGGGCGAGTAGCGCCGGGGAGGCTAAGTGCGGGTCGTTGCACTAGGCGGTATTGCGGGGCCTATCCTCTTCTCGATGATCACGATCGTCTCAGCAGCACTCCGACCGGACTACAGCCACGTCAGGAACTTCATCAGTGAGCTTGGCGCCGACGGCACTTCGCACGCCGCTCTAATGAACTACGCGGGGTTCGTCCCCGCAGGCCTGATGCTCGCCGCCTTCGGCATTGCGCTCGCCGCAACCCTACCCCGAGATCACTTCAGAATTGTCGCCTCCATTCTCGTCACGCTTTTCGGCGGTGGAGTGGCGGCAAGCGGAATCATATCGTGCGACCCAGGCTGCCCGCAGATGGGAGGCTCGGTAGAGAACTTGATCCACAATCGCATTGCACCCGTTGCATTCCTCTGTGCGATCATCGGCGCGGGCATTGTCGGCATCCGCTTTCGCCGCCTTCCTGCGTGGCGCAATCTCTCGAGATACTCCCTCGTGACCAGCGCCGTTGCTCTTTGCTTCCTGGTTGCAGTGGTTACCTCACTCGAATCGCGTCTGCTTACTGGCCTCTGGCAACGCCTCCTTCTCGTGACGCTGTTCTCGTGGTGTGCCGTTGTCGGTCTGCGCGTATTTTCCG
>DAISKN010000420.1:0-6363 GCA_036820975.1 Acidobacteriota bacterium
AGGATCCGGCGAACGTAGTCGTCGACCCGGGACTTCTGTCGGGCTTGAAATACCGCGAGAGCGGCTTCGCCCGCGGGGGCCGCTCGACCGCGGTCGCGGGCGTACCCGGGCAGCCGCTCGTCTACTACTTCGGGGGCACCGGCGGGGGGGTCTTCAAGACCGTCGATGCCGGCAACAGCTGGAAAAACGTCACCGACGGTTTTCTCGGAGTGGGCTCGATCGGCGCCATCGCCGTCGCTCCTTCCGACCCGAACGTGATCTACGTGGGAACGGGCTCCGCCTGCCCGCGCGGGAACATCTCCGTCGGCGACGGAGTCTACAAATCCACGGACGCGGGCAAGACCTGGAAGCACGCGGGGCTCCGGCAGGCGGGGCAGATCGGAAAGATCCGCGTCCACCCGCAGAACGCCGATCTGGTCTACGTCGCCGCTCTGGGCCACATCTTCGGGCCGAACGAGGAGCGCGGGGTCTTTCGATCGAAGGACGGCGGGGAGAACTGGGAAAAGGTCCTCTACGTGGGCGAGAAAACCGGGGTGGTGGATCTCTCCATGGACGCGAAGAACCCGCGAAACCTCTTCGCGGCGGCCTGGAGCGCCGAGAGGAAGCCGTGGACTCTGATGTCGGGAAGCGAGAACGACGGCATCTACCGGAGCACCGACGGCGGGGATACGTGGAAGAAAACGGCGGGCGGCCTCCCCGAAGGGGTGGTGGGCCGGTCGAGCGTCTCCGTATCTCCCGCGAACCCGAATCGCGTCTGGGTGCTCGTCGAGGCGGAGGGTGAAAAAGGCGGTGTCTATCGCTCCGACGACGGGGGAGACTCCTTTCGGCGGGTCAACGGTGACGCGAACCTGAGGCAGCGTCCCTGGTACTACATCCATATCCATGCCGATCCGGTGGACGAGAACACCGTCTACGGCCTGAACGTGGGCTTCTTCAAATCCGTGGACGGCGGGAGAACGTTCGACCAGCGCATCCAGGTCCCCCATGGAGACAACCACGACCTCTGGATCAATCCGGAGGACCCGCTCAATATGATCGAGGCCAACGACGGCGGCGCGAACGTGAGCTTCGACGGCGGGACCTCCTGGTCCACGCAGCACAACCAGCCCACGGCGGAGATTTACCGGGTGGTCGTCGACGAGCGGTGGCCGTACCGGCTCTACGGCGCCCAGCAGGACAACTCCACCATCTCCGTTCCCATGCGCGGCGGAAGTGGCTTCCGGCAGGTCGTTCCCGACTGGTACGCCGTCGGGGGCTGCGAGAGCGGCCATATCGCCATCGACCCCCGCGATCCCGACGTGGTCTACGCGGGCTGCTACGGGGGGAGCATCGAGCGCACCAACCGCAAGACGGGAGAAGTGCGGGAGATCCTTCACTACCCGCAGCTCCAGCTGGGCAGCGCCCCTCGCGATCTCAAGTATCGCTTCCAGTGGAACGCGCCCATCCGGCTCTCTCCGCACGACCCCGACGTCCTCTACCACGCGTCCCAGGTCGTGCATATGTCGAAGGACCACGGGCAGAGCTGGACGGTTCTGAGCCCCGACCTCACGACCAACAACGTCGAGCAGCAGGACTACGCCGGGGGAGCGATCACCCGCGACAACACCGGGGTCGAGGTCTACAACACCATCTTCTCCTTCGAGGAGTCACCTCACACCAAAGGCCTCCTGTGGGCGGGTTCCGACGACGGCCGCGTCCATCTTTCGCGAGACGGCGGTACGACCTGGAAGGAGATCACTCCGAAGGACATGCCTCCCGTCTCGACGGTGAACGTGATCGAGCTCTCGTCCCACGATCCGGGACGAGCGTTCATCGCCGCCTACCGCTACCGCCAGAACGATTTCCGGCCGTACATCTTCCGCACCAACGACTACGGCGCCAGCTGGAACCTCCTCACGAACGGGAAGAACGGGATTCCGGCGACGAGCTTCACCCGGGCCATCCGCGAGGATCCCGACCGCAAGGGCCTTCTCTACGCGGGCACCGAGTTCGGGCTCTACGTTTCTTTCGACGACGGCGCCCACTGGCAGCGGTTCCAGCTCAACCTTCCCGTGACTCCGGTGACCGACCTGCGCGTTCACCGGAAGGACCTCGTGGTCTCGACCCAGGGCCGCTCGTTCTGGGTGCTCGACGACGTGAGCGCGCTCCACGAAATGACGGACGAGGTACGGAAGGCCGATGCCCACCTGTTCTCACCTCGAAGCGCCTTTCGCGGAGGCGTCGTCGAGGGCGCGACCCTCCACTACTACTTCCGCGAGCTTCCGAAGGAGGACGTCAAGCTCGAGATCCTGGACGTCTCCGGAACGGTCGTTCGAAGCTTTCAGGGAAAGCCGGGAGAGAAGGTCGAAGAATCGCCCGTGCCGCGTTTCGGCCCCCGGCGGGAGGAGGACCCCAAGCTCTCCGTGCAGAAGGGGCTCAATCGCTTCGCGTGGGATCTGCGCGAGAAAGCTCCCGAGATTCCGGCGGGGGTCGTCCACTGGGGAGGGGCTCCGGGGATGAAAGTCGTGCCCGGCTCGTACCGCGCGCGCCTCACGGCGGGCGATTGGAGCGAGACCGTTCCCCTCGAGGTCTCTCTCGCCCCGAACCTCTCGGCGACGGTCGCGGACCTTCGCGAGCAGCACGAGTTCGGAAAGCAGATTGCCTCGGACATCTCGGGTCTGTTCGAGGTGCTGAGCGGACTCCGCGACGTGAAGAGCCAGTCCGATGGCATCGTCGAACGGGTGAAGAAGGCGGGCCTCGAGAGCGACGAGATCGCGAACGCCGCCAAGGCCGCGCGCGAGAAGCTGACGGAGCTCGAGGAGTCCATCACCCAGGTCCAGAGCAAGTCGGGTCAGGACCCGATCAACTTCCCGCCGAAGATCGACAACCAGCTCACCACGCTCTACGCCTACGTGGTGGACGGGGAATTCCGTCCCACGGCGGGCGCCCACGAGAGGCTCTCGGATCTGAAGCCCGAGCTCCAGAAGCTCCGCTCGCGATTCGACGAGATCGTGGCGACGGAGATTTCCGCCCTCAACCGTGTAGTGGCCGGGCTGAACCTTCCGCCCGTGGTCGTGCCCTCGAAGGCGGCCCCGACGGACGGACCTCAGAACTGAAGCTACGGCGACGGAGAGGGCTCGGGAGGAAAGTCGGCGAACATCTTTTGAATCACGGACGGGATCCGGCCGCGGGACTTCTTCGGGTTGCCGCTGACGGTCGCGGTGGCGATGGCTCTCCAGACGACACGGTTCTCCTCCGCGTCCACCAGGTCCACGACCAGCGTCCCCGCGAGGTGGCTTTCGACGGTGACCGCGCCCGAATCCGTCCAGTCGCGCCGGTAGCCGCCCTCCACCTGGAACTCTTCCCGGGCGGAGGCGTGGTAGACGACATAAAGGTCGGGCTCGTCCTCGTCGGGAAAGATGCCGCGAACCGAGAGCTCGTTCTCGATGGTCCCCGAGATGAGCTGGTTCACCTCGGGGTCGACTGCCGCCGTTCCCTCGATCCAGGCAAAACTCTGATAGGTCGAGAAATCCACCTTCCGGTCCCATTGAACCCGGATCGTCTGGGCCTGGGAGTCCGCGCCGCGGAGCGCCAGCAGGAAAGCCGTGGCAAAGGCGGTCCGCATCATGCCCGGATTATACCGGGCACGGAGATTCTCCGCAGGTGAAACCGCTCGAAGATCATGTGGCGCGGTGCTTCACCTCGCCGGACGGGATGGAAGTGCTCGTCGGCCGGACCGCGCGGGACAACGACGCGCTCACCTTCCAGGTCGCTTCGCAACGCGACTTCTGGCTTCACGTCGCGGGCTGCCCCGGCTCGCACGTGATCGTCCGGAATCCCGACGGGCTCTCGAGCCTTCCGCGGGAGACCCTGCGCTTCGCGGCGGCGCTCGCCGCCCGCCATTCGAAGGCGCGGAGCGCGGGGCAGGTCTCGGTGCACGTCGCTCAGGTGAAGGACGTGAGCAAGACCAGGGGTGCTCCTCCCGGTCAGGTCTCCCTGAAGCGCTATCGGAGCGTTCGCGCGTCCGCCGGCTCCTGAGCCGGGATCTCGTCCGCGAACAGGACCTCGACGCGGTAGGCGGAGGCGTCGTCGTATCTCGAAAGAAGCCAGGTGCGAACGAACTCGGCCGTCTGCTTGCGCCCCAGTTCCCGGACCAGGCCCACGTTCTCGGCCGCCCGCGCGCGGGCGAGCTCGCCGATTCCGCGCTTCAGGTTCTCGATCGCCAGCGCTTCGTCGCGAAAAACGCTTCCGGACTTGACCTCGTAGCGAAGCCGCGAGACGTCGATGGCTGGCGTATTGAAGCGGATCGGCGGCGCCTTCACCCAGACGGTTTTTTCCTGCAGCAGGAAATCCCACTTCTCCTCGAGATCGAGGTAGTAGGTGTATTCCACGGGCGCCTCGGCCCGGACGACCACCTCGGGAAGCTCGAGCTGGCCCCAGAGGACCTGAGCGCGATCGGTACGCTCGAAGACCTCCGTCTCCTTCAGGGTGGCGAACTGGAGCTTCTGGCTCCCGCTCATCTCCGCCGCGTAGCTGACGAAGGTGGTCGTGATGGTCCCGGTCTTGAATGCCGCGGCGACGGAACGGAGCTCGCTCGCGATGGAACGGCCCCCTTCGAGGATCTCCCCCGGGAGCCGTTGGGCCCGGTGGAACACATAGGCGCCGAGAGCCAGGAGTCCGAAACCCAGCACCACGAACGCCAGCGGCCAGCGCCAACGCGAAGCATCCCCGCTTTGTTCCGACGGCATGTTTCATTGTAATGGTAGGATTCGCCCCGTGGAACAGGCTCATCCCCTGGCTCAGCTCATCGACCTCTACACCGTCGTCGTCTTCATCACCGTCATCGCCAGCTGGTTCCAGCTTCCGCCGGACAATCCCGTGACTCGATTCACCCGCATGCTCACCGAGCCGGCGCTTTTGCCGATCCGCAAATTGATTCCGCCGGCGGGAGGCCTCGACTTCTCGCCGATGATCCTCCTGATCCTCCTGCGGATAGTGCGCGGCATGCTCTGAAGCCGGCGCCCGAAGACCGGTTCACGGCCCCTTGGGATTGAGGACGCTCCGTACCTTTTCGGTGAGCGCGGCCGGAGTAAAGGGCTTGGCGAGGAACGCCACGTCTTCCTCGACCACTCCGCGGTGGACCACCTGCTCTTCCGCGTAGCCGGACATGAACAGCACCTTCAGCCCGGGCCGGGTCTCGCGCAGGCGGCGGGCGACCTCCTTGCCGCTCATCGCGGGAAGCACGACGTCGGTTACCGTCAGGTGAATCTCCGCCGGATGCGCTTTCGCGATCGAGAGAGCCTCTTCCCCGTCTCCGGCGGTCAGGACCTGGTAGCTGCGCGAGCTCAGCACTTCGAGAGCCAGATCGCGCACCAGCGGCTCGTCCTCGATGAGGAGGATGGTCTCGCCGCCGCTCGAAGCACCGTCGTCCGCCTTGGAGGCGTAGGTCCCTGGCTCTCTCTCGGCGGCCGCTGCCACGACATCGGTCGCGCGGGGCAGCAGAATGCGGAACGTGCTCCCTTCGCCGGGCTCGCTCGTGGCCCAGATGTAGCCGCCCGCCTGCTTGACGATTCCATAGGAGACGGCGAGCCCGAGGCCGGTCCCCTGGCTTCGATCCTTGGTGGTGTAGAAGGGCTCGAACACCCGAGACAGCGTCTCGGTGTCCATTCCGACCCCGGTGTCTTTCGCCGAGAGGGTGGCGTAGGCTCCCGGCGGCACTTCGTCGGTGCCGTCGCCGCTCCAATAGACGTTCCTGCATTCGATCTCGAGGCGGCCACCGCGCGGCATCGCGTCACGCGCGTTGATGGTGATGTTGAGGATCACCTGCTCGAGCTGCACCGGGTCCACTTTGACCAGCCAGGGCTCCCCCTCGGAATCGATGGTGAGCTCGATGTCCTCGCCCAGCACCCTCTTGAGCATGTTCTCGATGTTGAGCACGAGCTCGTGTATGTTCAGAAGCTTCGGCTCCACCAGCTGCTTTCGAGCGAACGCCAGGAGCTTTCGCGTGAGATCCGCGGCTCGGCCCGCCGCCTTGGCGACTTCCTCGATGTCGGAGCGCACCTTGTGATCCCGGGGCAGTCGCATCAGCGCGAAGTCGCTGTGGCCGATGATCGCCGTGAGCAGGTTGTTGAAGTCGTGGGCAATCCCGCCCGCGAGGAGGCCGACCGCTTCCATCTTCTGCGACTGGCTGAGCTGTTCCTCGAGTGCGAGCCGCTCGGTCACGTCGCGAACGAAGGCCTGCGTTCGACCGTCGTCCAGCCGCTTGATGCTCACCTCGGCGGGGAACGTGGCCCCTCCTCCGGCCCGCTGCACGTGCCAGGACGAGATCGCCGCCTCTCCGGGAGGCAGGTCGCGGACGAGCGAACGAACGCGCTCCCGGTCTCG
>DAISKN010000421.1:0-6361 GCA_036820975.1 Acidobacteriota bacterium
CGGCGCTTTCACCTACACCAACGCAGGCCACAACCCGCCGTTCGTCGTCGCGGCCAGTAGCGGCGGGCCTCCGTGCCCGCCATTCGTCGTAGCGAACGGCAGCGGCGAACCTCCGCTCGGAGGCGATGGCAACGTCCTCGCCCAAGGCGTGCTGCAGCTTGGCTCGGGCGGCCTCGTCCTCGGCTTCGACCCCGACGCCCGCTGGCGCGACCAGTCGATCGGGATGCTGCCAGGCGACGGCGGGGGAACCGCCGAGTTCCTCATAGACGGCGACGGCAACGAGCGGAAGGTAGAGCGCCAGCATGGTCAGGAAAATCGTGAGCGCGAACCGAGGACGGCCCAACATCGCCCCCAGAGTGACCACCATGGCCATCGGAATACAGGTGATCGACCAGGTCTCGAAAAGATTCGAGAGGGGCGTAGGGTTCTCGTACGGATGCGTCGAGTTCGGCCCGAAGTAGCCGCCGCCGTTCGTTCCCAGCTGTTTGATGGCGACCTCGGCCGCGACAGGACCACGAGCGATGGTCTGCTCGGCCCCTTCCAGAGTGGTCGCGCGCGCGGCTCCTTCGAACGTCATCGGCGTCCCCTGCGAGATCAGGACCATCGCGACGAACACCGCGAGCGGCAGCAGAACCCGCGCCGCGGCGCGGGTGAGGTCCACGTAGAAGTTTCCGAGTTTCTGGAGCCCGCTTCCGCCGAGAGCCCGGATGATGGCCACGAGCGCGGCCATTCCCGTCGCCGCGGTGACGAACTGCAGGAAGGTGATGACGATCATCTGAGACAGATAGGAAAGCCCGGTCTCTCCGCTGTAGTGCTGAAGGTTCGTGTTGGTTACGAAGCTCGAAATCGTGTTGAAGGCGAGCGTCGGCTCCATTCCGGCGATGCCGTCCGGGTTCAGGGGCAGGATCCTCTGGAGGGACACCACGACGAACGTCACCACCCACATGCAGACGTTCGAAAAAAGAAGCGCCCGGGAGTAACGCTTCCAGTCCATCTCCTCGGTCGCGTCGATCGCGGCGAGCTTCAGGACCGCCTTCTCCACCGGGACCAGAACCGGATCGAGAAACGTGCGCTTTCCCGAGAACACCCGCGCCATGTAGAGACCGATCGGGATGCTGGTCGCGATCGGCACCGCGAGAATGAAGATGACGGAAAAAATCTCGGTCGACATGACGTACTCCTCAGAACTTCTCCGGCCGGAGCATGGCGTAGAGCAGGTACGCTCCGACCAGCAAACTCAGAACGAGCAACAGCCAGTTCATGGCATTACACCTTTTCACAGAGGGATATGAATCCCCGCATCAGAGCGAACGTCGAAATACCCACGAAGAACATCAGCGCGGTCATGATCACCAGGCTCCTTTCTTGCCTCCGATCCACCAGACCATTCCGATCAAGACGGTGCTCTGGCTGTCCCGTGGAGATGAGGGATCCTCACCCACGAAGAACGGAACATCCGACCAGTCGCGGCGGAGCTCGCCTCGAAGGAGAAAGCCTTCCTCGAACCGGTACTCGACGGTGAAGGTGACCTCCTGGAGAAGCTGCGGGACTCCTCCGAAAAGCCCTCCCTCGTCGTCCAGGCGCTCGTAGCGCGCGGCAAGCGCCGCCTTGGGAGCTGCCTGGTAGCGCCCGTATACCCCGAGCCCAGTCAGGGATCCGGCGGGGTCGGAAGCCATCACCTCGCTCGTGGTGTAGTTGAGGTCGAGACCGAGCGTGAACGGACCTTTCGGCGTAGCCGTGAGGTAGGTGTCGAGAACACGGAAACTGCCATCGGGGCCGTCGCCCGCGGCGCTGTCCGGCTGCTCGTGGCCGAAGTAGTAATTGATGGTCCAGGTGAGAGGCGGCGCCGGCTTCAGGATCGCGGCCATGTGGCTCGACTTGAAGTCGTTGAAGTCCTCCGTCTGCTGGATTCCGTTCGTCAGCATGTAGAGGATCGTGGCCCGATCGTTGAAAGAGTACGTCATCCGCAAGCCGCTGTGGTAGAAGGGTAGGAAGTTGAACAGATACGCTCTCGAGAAGTGATCGTTGTCCTTCGCGTAGTTGGTCTCGTATCCGAGCATCGAGGCGAACTTCCCGAAATCCGTGCGAAGCCCCTTCGACAGGGGAAAGATGTAAGAGCCGTAGGCCTGCCAGACGTTTCGATATACCTCGGGACGCGGCTCGTTCGCGGGTGAGCCTTGAACCGTCTCCGTGGCCTGTCCGAACTGGAGATCCGCTCGAAGGCCGAAGCGGCGCCCTTCCTCCACCGCGGGCGCGGTCTCGAAAACGAGTCCGAGCTGCTGGATGCTGAACGAGTTGGCCCTGGTGTCGTATGCGCGAAGGAGGTTCACCCGGTTGTAGGGCTCGTTGAAGTTGTACTGGTAGTAGCCCTCGAACGTCGCGTTCAGCGTCCACTTGGGGAGAGTCTCGCTCTCCGACTCTTCGGGCGGCGGCTCGATCTCGGATTGCGCCAGCGCGAGGCGCCCGGACGAGACGAGCCACGTCGCGACGGCGATGCGAACGAATGTGTGTCTCATGGGGATCAGGGTAGAAACCCTGGCGAAAAAATGGGCTAAAGGAAGCGCTAAAAGTTCATAAAGACCCGGAGACTGGAGAGGAAACTCCCGTAGAATCAACGGGTGGGAGAGAACCGTCGTCCGTCCCCCGAGGCCCTCCTCGCTCGGCTCGACGACCAGGACCGCGCGCGCCTGCGCATCTATATCGGCGCCGCTCCCGGGGTGGGGAAGACCTTCACCATGCTCGAGGAGGCGCACGTCCTCAAGCGAAACGGTCTCGACGTGGTGATCGGGTTCGTCGAGACCTACGGGCGAAAGGAGACGGAGGAGCAGATCGACGATCTCGAGGTCGTGCGACGCCGGAAAGTGCAGTATCGGGGAGTCGAGATGGAGGAGATGGACGTCGAAGCGATCCTCGCGCGGAAGCCCCAGGTCGCGATCGTGGACGAGCTCGCCCATTCCAACGTTCCCGGCTCCAAGAACGAAAAGCGCTATCAGGATGTCCTCGAGCTCCTGGACGCCGGAATCCACGTCATGACCGCAGTGAACATCCAGCATCTGGAGACCCTGAACGACGCCGTGAGCCGGGTGACGGGAGTGCGGGTGAGGGAGACGGTTCCCGATACCTTCCTCCACCGCGCCGACGAGGTAGTGAACGTCGACGTCTCCGTCGAGGAGCTCCGGACGAGACTCCGCCAGGGAAAAATCTATCGCCCCGAGAAAGTGGAGCAGGCGCTCTCGAATTTCTTCCGCAAGGGAAATCTGTCGACGCTCCGGGAGCTCGCGCTCCGGGCCGTCGCCGAGGAGGTCTCGGAGAAGGCCGCGGCCTACCGGGAGCGTGAAGGACTCGAGCCGGCTTTCATTCCCGAAAGGGTGATGGTGGCGATGAGCTCGAACGTGGAGGCCCAGCGCGTCATCCGAACCGGGGCCAGGATCGCGGGACGGCTCGGCGCCCGCTGGTACGCGGTCTACGTCGAGACTCCGAAGGAGAGTGTGGGGCGCATCCGGTCTCAGGACAGGAACGCGCTGGGAAAGAACCTCGAGCTCGCCGAGAGGCTGGGAGCGACGGTGGTTCGGGTGAAAGCCGACCGGGTGGCCGACGGCCTCATCGAGTTCGCCCGCCGGGAGGGGATCACCCACGTGATCTTCGGACAGACCGCGCGCTCGCGCTGGGAGATCCTGTGGGGCGGGTCGACCATCGACCGGTTCCTGAAAGAAGTGCGGGACGCCGCGGTGCAGGTCATCCCGCTCGCGGGGGAATAGCGACGCGTCGCCAGAGGATCCAGCCGGTCGCCGGTATCGCGACGGCGGCGGCGAGCGCCGGGAGGAGACTTCCGGCATCGAGGGAGAAGGCCCCGGCATAGGCATAGACGACGCAAATGGGGAAGGTGCCGAGGATCGAGGCGAAGAGGAAAGCGCTCCGCTTCATGTCCCCGAGGCCGGCGACGACGCTCAACGTCTCCATCACCACCGGAAGGGGTCTGGTGAGCAGGATGGCGAAGGCGCCGTAGCGCGCAACCGTCCCTCGCATCCTCTCCAGGTCGGTCGCGCCCAGGAGCCGCCGGGCGATTGCGAGCCCGTAACGCCTCGAGAGCTCGAATCCCAGCCAGTTCCCCGCGAGAGAGCCGGCGAACGCGATCGAGGCCCCCGCGCTCACGCCGAACACCGCCCCGCTGAGGATCATCACCAGACTCGAAGGAACGGGAAGGAGGACGTCGACGGCGAGGAGTCCGAACACCGCGAGTGCGGCCTCCGGCCCGGGATGCGAGAGGACGCTTTCGATCCCGGAAACGAGCGAGGAGCCCATCGTCCTTTCGACGATCTGCGCCGTGACGATCACGAAGACGGCGATGCCGAGGACGAGAAAGAGGAAGCGCCTCACGACCTCGATCCAAACCCGTTTCCGCGGGCCACGTGCGCCAGGAAGACCAGAAGCGCCAGAGCGGTGACGGGGCGCCAGACGGCGAGCCCGGCGCTCAGCGCTCTACGCGACCCCTGGAGCTCTTCCGGTCCCTTCAGCACCCGGCCCCCGCCGAGACGGGCGATTTCGTGGAGGAACGGGAGATGGGTCGCGGTAGCCCGAAGCTCCGTCGAGGCGGGATCGTGCGCGGCGACAATAATAAGGTAGGCGGGTCGAGCGAGGCCCCTCCAACCCGCGCAGATCTCCATGCGGGGTTCGGCGGAGTCCGCCGCCGCCAGAAGGCCCGCCAGAACGAGCATCGTAGAGTGCGATCGCGCGGGCTATTTGATCTCGACGAGCTTCGCCAGCGCGAGCACGGCGATAGCGGTGGTCCGCCTCTTGTCTCCGTCCTCCTCTGGAGCCGGCAGCCAGAATCCCTCGAATGCCTGCCGCGACTGGAGCTCCTGGACCAGTGCGGCGGCGCAATCGGCCGGAACATCCGAAGCTCGCGGGTCGGACGAGAGCGTTTCGAGCGTCGCCGCGAGGAAATAGCGGTCCTGATACGTCGCCGGGCCGGTGCCGATCGCGGCGCAGCGAGAGGCGACCGCGCGCGCGAGCGTTCGCGGGTCCCCGTGGCCGCTCCTTGCCGAAACAGCGCGGACGTAGTCGGAAGCGGCGGTGTCTCCTTTGGGCGCGACAGCCTGCCAGAAGCCCTCTTCGAGCGGAGCTCCGGACAGAAGGACGGCCTCGACGGCGAACGCGAGAGCGGACCCGTCGGAGAGCTTCGACGACGGTCCCAGCTCGCGCAGCAGCTCCGCCGGCCAGCGGGTCGGGTCGGGTTTTTTCGAGGAACGGGAGAGAACGAGCCGCGCGACCCAGCGTCCCGGTCCGTCGCTCTCGCTGGACAAGACGTCGAGGGCGCGGGTGATGAACGGTCCGTCCTCCTCGGTGTAGCGGCGATGACTCTCCATGAAGGCGCGCACCGCGAGCGCCGTCGTGAGCTCGTCGCCGTAAGATCCGTCGGTCGTCGACTGAGAGAACCGGAGAGGCGTCAGCGCGACGTCGATCGCCGACTTGACGTGGCTCGCGGTGGCGGCGTCGAGTCTCCCCGCTGATTGTCCCTGCCACGCGGCCGCCAGAAGCACCGCGGCCCAGAAGCTAACGGATGCTGCCTTCACGACTCCTCCCGGGATCGCCGAGGACGTGCTCGAGCGCGATCAGCGTGAACGACGTCACCAGGACCTTGTTGTCTTGCCACCAGGCCGGGTCCTGGTTCACCCAGTAACCCTCGGGGTACTGCAGCGAGACGAGCTTTCCACCCAGCTCCTCCCTCCATGCGTGGGAACTCCCCTCCCGATCCACGATGGTTTCCTCGCCGAACGCGTTCAACGCTTTCGCGAAGACCATGTAGTAGTAGTAGAGCGTCTTCTGCCCCATTCCGGGGTTCTCGTCGAGGCTGTAGTTCTCCCGTATCCAGCGCAGGGCCGCCTGCACTCTCGGGTCGTCCTTTTTCACGCTGGCGTAGGCGTAGCTCATAAGTCCGGCATAGGTCATGCTTCCGTACGACTGAAAGCCCTTGCCGTCGCCTCCGTAGCTGAAGCCGGGGTAGTAGACGAAGCCGCCGTCGTCTCCCGCCCACGCCTGGTCGTTCGACTCGCTGCGGTTCTGCGTCCGCTGAACGAAGAGGAGCGCCTTTTTCCAGAGCGGATCCTGCGAGGAAAGGTCCGCGTCGGCGAGAGCGCTCAGCGCGAACTCCAGATTGGAGAGATCGGGTCTGAGGTCGGAACCGTAGCCGATACCGCCGTAGAACTTGTGATCCGGGGTGTAGCTCTCGCCTTCGTCCACCTGGAGACCCGCGAGAAACACTTTGGCCTTGTCGATGAGCGGGGAGTACTCCGGTTTCCCCGACGCAACGATCGCTTTGAGAGCGACCGCGGTGTAGTAGTTGGGCAGATCGCGCACGTAG
>DAISKN010000422.1:0-6347 GCA_036820975.1 Acidobacteriota bacterium
GTAAAGGTCGACGAGCCGGCGGAGAGACAGGGCAGGGTCGCCATCGCGGGGGGCTTGCTCGCGGCGTTCGTTCCCGGGTCCCGGTTGAGAATCCTCCCCGGTTCGCGGCAATCTTGAGCGACCATGGCGACCAGGCGGAAACGCTCGGCGGCGGAAAGGGCCGGGGGCCGAAAGCACGATCCCAAGCTTCGCGTGATCGCGAACGGCGGCAAGACCGTGAACCAGATCCGATCCGAGCGGTCGGCGGCGGTCAGAATCCGCGAGCTCGACCCGAGTCTCGCCCATCTGAGGGAGCCCAATGACGCGCCGGCTCCCTCGGATCTCGTGGAGCACGTCCCCAGAAAAGCCTGGGAAGCGCCCGAGCGCGGCTCCGAGGATGTGGTCGTCGACCTCTTTCTGACGCTCTCCGATGCGAAGGCCAGTCGGGGGAAGCCCTGGAAAGGCGCGCGCATCACTAGAACTCGCGACAACCTGGTCACCGTGGAAGCGCCGCTCGCCAGCCTCGCCGGGATCGCGGGCGACGAAAAAGTGACTGCGATCGAGATCGCGGAGCGCGTCGACTTCTCCCCGCCGCTAAACGTCCGGATCGCGGACGCGGCGGACGAACCGGGAGAACGGATTCGAACCTCCGTCGTCCACGGGGGGGGGCGTGGGGTCCTCATCGGCATCGTCGACGTGGGAGGGTTCGATTTCGCCCATCCCGATTTCTCGACGGCGGATGGGAAGACGAGGTTCGTCGCGATTTGGGACCAGGCAGGGAAGACCCGGCCGCCGCCGAAGAGCTTCGGCTACGGAGCGCTCGTCACCGGCGAGCACATGGAGCGAGCGCTCGCGCACGCGAGACGCAGGAAGAGTGGACTCCCGGCGACGGAGCTCGAGCCACAGTCGCTCCGGGTTCGCTCGTCTCACGCCACCCATGTCGCCAGCATCGCCGCGGGCAACCATGGCGTCTGTCCGAACGCGGTCCTCGCCGGCGTCTCTCTGGCTCTGCCCGGAGAGGATACCGATCGACGAAAGTCGTTCTACGACTCCACTCGTCTCGCTCACGCCATCGACTACTTGTTCGACCTCGGAAAAGAGCTCGGGCTGCCGGTGTCCGTCAACGTCAGCCTGGGCACCAACGGCCACGCCCACGACGGCACGAGCGCCCTGAGCCGATGGCTCGATCACGCGCTCTCGACCCCGGGCCGCTCCGTCGCCGCTGCCGCGGGAAACGCGGGACGGCTCGCTCCGCTCACCCGCGGCGACATGGGCTTCATCGAGGGCCGCGTCCATACGAGCGGCCTCCTTTCCGCCGCCGGTCTGAGCCGAAACCTCGAGTGGATCGTCGTCGGCAACGGCAAGGGGGATCTGTCCGAGAACGAGCTCGAGATCTGGTACGGCATGCAGGATCGCTTCGCCGTCGAGATCAAGCCGCCTTCGAGCGACCGTTGGATCGGTCCGGTCGAGCCCGGAGAGTTCATCGAGAACCGGGTCCTCGAGAGCGGAACCGTCGTCAGCATCTTCAACGAGCTCTATTCGCCCTCGAACGGCCACAACCAGATTTCCTGTTTCCTGAGCCCGTTCTTCTCTCGCCAGGGCGTCGTCGGCGTAGAGGCCGGAGTCTGGATGCTGCGGCTCCATGGCCGCGACGTCCGCGACGGGACCTACCATGCCTGGATCGAGCGCGACGACCCGCGCCGTTTCCGCCGGGTGGGGGTCGAGAGCGGGTGGGCCTTTCCGTCGTTCTTCTCCCGGGGAACGGCGGTGGATACGCACACCGTGAGCTCGCTCGCGACCGGAGACGCGGTCATCGCCGTCGCGAATCTAGACAGCGCGATCGAACGGGTCCATCTCTCCAGCAGCCCCGGGCCCACGCGCGACGGCCGTCTCAAGCCCGACATCGCCGCGCCCGGTACCAACGTGATCGGAGCCAACGGCTTCGACGTCGCTTCGCGTCCCTGGGTGCGGATGACCGGAACGAGCATGGCGAGCCCGTACGTCGCCGGCGTCGTCGGGCTCATGCTCGAGATCGAGCCCCGGCTGACGGCGGCGCAGATCGCCGGCGTGCTGCGGCGGAGCGCGCGGCCGCTCCCGGGAGTGGACTACCGGTGGCAGGACGACGCTGGTTTCGGAGTCGTAGACCCCGACCTCTGTTTGAGGGAAGTCGCGGCGCTCAACGAGAGACCGGACCGGACTCAGGGCCCCCGATGAAGATCCGGGCGTTTCACGCGAACGACGGGGACTGCCTCCTCATTCGAGGCGACGACGACACCGTCATCCTGGCCGACGGAGGCCGCTCGGCGGCCTTTACCGGGAACATCGCCTCCCGGCTGACCCGGGGGAAGCTTCGAACCGACATCGATCTGGTCTACGTCTCTCACATCGACAACGATCACCTTTCCGGAATCCTGGATCTGGTGAAGACGAAGATCGCCTGGGAGGTGCGCGACTACCTCGGACGGCGCAGCAAGCGTCCGGCGCTCCCTCGCCCCGCCGCCATCCGGCAAATCTGGCACAACGGCTTCGCCGAGCTCGTCGACGATCGAGACGGAACGATCGAGCGGGCGCTCGATCTGGCGACGAGGACCCTCTCGTTGAGCGAGCCCGCGTACGAGCTCTTCGAAGCGTACGAGAACCTCACGACCGGCGTGAAAGACACTCTCGAGCTCAACTATCGGCTCCGGTTCGGGGGCATGGAGGACATTCTCAACCAGCCCTCGACCCGGGAGGACAAGCTCCTGGTGCTTTCTTCCGCAAACGAGCGCCATCGAGTCGGGGAGTTCGACGTCACCATCGTCGGTCCCACGGTCAGGGAGCTCGAGGCTCTGCGCGTCTTCTGGAACCAATGGCTCGAGAGGAACAATCTCGACGTTCCGAAGCTGCGGGAGGCCGCCGAGGAGGAATCGCGGACGCTCGGGACGAGCGAAGAGCGAGCGCTTCTGAGGCTTCTTTTGAACCAGGCCGAGGGGCTGGGCGAGGGAAGCGAGGGCGTCACCGAGCCGAACGTCGCCTCGCTCACGCTCCTGGTCGACGACGGCCGCCGCAAGATTCTGCTGACCGGCGACGCGCGCTCGGAGGAGCTCCTATCGGGGCTTCGCCAGCACGGTCTCATCACCGACGAGCGGGGACTTCACGTAGACGTTCTCAAGGTCCAGCACCACGGCGCCGCCGGGAACGTGACCGAGGAGTTCGCGAAATTCGTCAGCGCGGACCATTACATCTTCTGCGCCAACGGCTCCCACAGCAATCCGGAGAGGGTCGTCCTCGACGGGCTCCTCGATTTCCGCATCGGGGAGCGAGCGGAGGAGAACCTGAGCCCCGGCCGGGACCGGCCGTTCACCTTCTGGTTCACGACCAAGAGCACCACCCCCGGAATCACCGCCAGTCAGAAGAGATTTCTCCAGTCGGTGGAAAGGCGTTTGAGCGAGAAGTGGGACGGCAAGCCCGGGTTCACCCGAAAGTACCCCGGAGCAGCGGACCCGTTCTCGATCGAGATCGCGCTCTGACACAACGACCGCGGTCCATCAAGATCGAGTGAGACCGTACTTCTGGATGCGGTAGCGAAGGGTTTCTCTCGTCGTTCCCAGGGCGCGCGCGGTTTTCGTGACGTTGTGCTGATTTCGCTCGAGCGCGGTCTTGATGATGTAGCGGTCCATCGCGTCGAGCGGCATGCTGCCGTCGAGGGGAAGCGAGAGCCAATCCCCTTCGACCCGCGGAGAGGCATCGAGCCCGGGCTTTGCCGCTCGGAGCTGAAGCCATTCATCGGGGAGAAGCTCGGTCTGAGCGAAGAGGACGGAGCGCTCCACCGCGTTTCTGAGCTCCCGGACGTTTCCCGGCCAGTCGTGGCGCTCGAGCCGCTTCCAGGTGTCTTCGGACACCAGGCGTACCGATTTCCCCGCGAGGGCGTTGAACTCCGCGATGAACATCGGAACCAGGGCCTCGAGGTCCTCCTTCCGATCGCGCAGAAGCGGAAGCTCGAGCCGGAAGACGCTCAGGCGATGATAGAGATCGCCGCGAAACAGGCCTTCCCGGACGCGGGCTTCGATGTCGCGGTTGGTGGCGGCGATGACCGTCACGTCGACGCGAATCTCCCGCTCGCCGCCGAGGCGGCGAAAGCTCCGGTCCTCGATCGCTTTCAGCAGCTTGACCTGGAGCTCCAGCGGCATCTCGCTCACCTCGTCCAGGAACAGGGTGCCCTGGTCGGCCTTCTCGAGCAGTCCGCGGTGAAGACCCTTCGCGCCGGTGAAAGCCCCGGCTTCGTGTCCGAAGAGCTCCGACTCCAGCAGATCGCGCGGGAAGGCGGCGCAGTTCACCTCGACCAGCGGGCCTTCGGAGCGCCTTCCGGCGTGGTGGAGGATGCGCGCCGCCAGTCCCTTGCCCGTCCCGGTTTCTCCGGTTATCACCACGGCGCTGAAGGGAACCCCGGCGAGCTTCTCGATCATGTCCCTCACGTAGCGAGCGGAGGGGCTGATCCCGGTGAACGAGGAAGGCGAAAACTTGAGGCTCTGCGCCGCCGCGTGCTCTTTCAGCCGACGCTGGGCGCGGGCGCTCCTTGCGGCACCGGCGACGACCATGTCGAGCCGCTCGAGCTCGCAAGGCTTCTCCAGGAAGTCGAAAGCGCCGAGCCGGAGCGCGCGCACCGAATCGGGAACGCTTCCGTATCCGGTGAGGAAGATCCATTCGCCGAGGAGGCGCTTCTCCCGGTTCTCCTCGAGAAGATCGAGAGCGTTTCCGTCGGGCAGGCTCATGTCGGTGAGGACTACCAGCGGATCGACTTCCCGATCCCGGAAGAGCTTCTTGGCGGAGTCGAGCGCCTCCGCGGTCGCGACCTCCCATCCCCCGCCGCGGAAATGCCGCTCGAGCTCCGTCCTGAGGAGCCGCTCGTCCTCGATCACCAGCAATGTGTCAGCCATGGTCCTCCTGACACGGGAGCGAAAGGACCGCCGAGGCCCCGCGCGGGCTCCGGTTCTCGAGAAGCAGCTCCCCTCCGAGCTCGCTCACGAAGCGCCGAACCGTCGCGAGACCGAGTCCGGTGCCGCCGGGACGAAGCGGCGCGAAGCTCCGGACGCCCCCCTCGATCAATCCCCTTGGGAATCCTGGCCCGTCGTCCAACACGCAGAGCCGAATACCGCCGTCCTGACGGACGGCCGTGATGTCGATATGCCCGCCGGCATCTCCTATCGCCTGGATCGAGTTCAGAACGAGATTCCAGAGGGCTTGCCGCATCCCCCCCTCGGGTAGCCGGCACTCGAGCTCGCTGGGAACGTTCATCCGCAGCTCTACGCGTCGGGGGAGCTGATAGCGTGCGAGCGAGACGAAGTCGGACACGAGCCTCGCGACACGAATCGGCGTCGAAGGTTCCGGCATGGGTCGAGCGGCGTTCAAGAGCTCGTTCAGCATTCGCGTCACCCGCTTCAGCTCTTCGACCGTGAGGTTCAGGCGGGACGCGTGATCGCGATCGTTCGTTTCCCGGCCGATGGCGGAGAGCGCCATCTGGATTCCCGCGAGCGGGTTCCGCAGCTCGTGAGCCACGCCGGCGGCGAGCTCTCCCATCGCGGCGAGACGCTGGGATCGAGCGAGCTCGCGCTGCTGTTGGAGCAGCGCTCCCGTCGCCGCGCGGACTTCCTCCTCGAGTGTTCGCTGCCGGGAGATGTGCCGGTGCTCGAGGTCGAGGAGCCGGCTCGCCATCTGGTTGTAGTTGTGGAAGACCGGCTGCAGCAAAGGGTCTAAATCGTCGGTGGGGACGGTGCGATATTCCCGGCGCGCCAGCAGTCTCATGAGATCGCGGAGCTGATCCAGCGGCAGAAGAAACCGCTTTCGAAGGGCGATGAGGAGGACCACTCCCAGAAGAGGCAGGCCGAAAGTGAGAGCGGTCGAGACCAGGAGCTCCACGCGGGTGTCCCGCTCGACCCGAAGGAGGAGCTCGTCATGAGCCGTCATCTCCTCCGCCAGGCTCTCCTCGAGCTCGCGGACTCCCGCGAGAGGCTCGGAGGTGATGAGCCCCGAGGCCTTCCGAAGGTGCACTCCCGTCCCGGGAGCGATATAGCCGTGGCGGTCCAGAATTTCCGCGAGTTCGGCTCTCGACTCCTCGAGAGCTCGCGAATGCCCTGCTCCTTCGCCGGAGACGTTCCGCGTGACCCGCTCTTCGATCCGTCGAAGCCTCGAAAGCTCCGCCGCGTGCCGATGGACGGTTTCGAACCGATCCAGGCTTCGCGCCGAAGCGATGGCGATGACCGACAGCGCCAGCACCAGCACCGCGGCGGCCCCGGCGGTGATGGCCCAGAAGGACCGAAAAAGCGTCCCGAGCATCGGAGTGGTCTCAGACCCTCCACGTCGCCCGATTCTAGACACGGCGCGGGGCTCCG
>DAISKN010000423.1:0-6328 GCA_036820975.1 Acidobacteriota bacterium
GAGGCGATCGAGACCGCGTCCCGGAGCCTCGCGCTCATTCCCGATCAGCCCGAGCAGAGCCTGAAGCTCGCCCGCGCGCTCCATTGGAACGAGCGCTACGCGGAAGCCAAAGCCCTGACCGAATCGCTCGCCGCGCGCCACCCCGGCGACCTCGATATCCAGAGGTTCTGGGCGGAGCTCTTGATGCAATACCACGACTTCGCGCGAGGCCTTCCGACCTGGCAGAGGGTCATGGCGCTCGGAGCCGACGACCCGCGGGCCCGGTTCTACTACGTAAGATCGCTATACGAGCTCGGCCACTACGACACCGCCCTCGCGGAAGGAAGGCGGTTCGCGGCGACCACCGACCCTCACCCGGGTCTCCTGCGGCTCCTGGCCGACGATGCCCTTCTCCGGGGAGATCGAGCGGAGGCGGGCGGTTGGCTCCTGCGGCTCGCCGAGCGTTCGCCCTCGAAGACCGAGATATGGCTCGAGCTGGCGGACTTGCAGGTGGAGCTCGGAGCGGAAGCGCAGGCGCTCGCGACCATCGACCAGGCGCTGCAGCAGCAACCCGACTCCATGGACCTAGCGATCGCGCGGGCCAACCTGCTGCGGCGGCAGGGATTCTCCGAAGAGGCCCATAACGTCTATCTCGATCTCGCGCAAAAACACCCGGAGAGCCGCGAAGTCTTCTCGGGTCTGATCCAGACCGCGTTCGAGACCGAGCGTTACCAGAAGGCCCTCGCAACTCTCGAAGCCAATCGCAGCACGTTCCTGAAGCCGTACGAAGTCGAGCTGGAACAGGCCCGCCTCCTTTATGCCACGGGAGACGGGAGCGAGGCGCGAGAGATTCTGGCTCGAGCCGCCACGAGAGTCGCGGATGCTCCCGTCGTTCCCATACTCCTGTATCACGGCCTCGGCGACCATCCGCGCACTCCGGCCATGCCCCTCGCTCTCTTCGACTCCCAGATGAGAGCGATTTCCGAAGCCGGATACCGGGCGCTCAGCGTCTCCGAGCTGGACCGGATCGCGAAAGGCGAGTCCCCCGCTCCGAAGCGCCCCATTCTCATCACCTTCGACGACGCGCGCATCGACTCCTTCGAGCTCGCCGATCCGATTCTCGAGAAATACGGGATGAAGGCCACGATGTTCGTTCCCACCGGGCTCACCCTCGACGGCCATCCCTTCTTCGCCGACTGGAAGCGCCTCGAGCGCTTCGCCTCCACCGGACGCTGGGAGCTTCAGGCGCACGGCCACCACGCGCACGACCTCATCGCCGTCTCGTCGGATGGGACCGAAGGGAGCTTCCTCGTGAACCGCATGTGGCTGCCGGCCGAGGCGCGCCTCGAGACCGAGGAGGAGTATCTGGCCCGCGTCGAGGAGGACTACCGAAGGGTGAAACGCGAGATCGAGTCGAGAATCGCGGGGACCGCGGTCGTGGGCTACGCCTTCCCGTTCTCGGAAGCAGGCCAGGAGAACGCAGGCAATTATCCGGAAGCCTCCAGGGTGAACGAGCGCTTCCTCTCCGACTCCTATCACTTCGGCTTCATCCAGGACGCGAACGGCTACAACGAGCTCGGCCCTTCCTCGTCGCGGTACCTGAAGCGCTATTCAGTGCCCCGCGACTTCGACGGGGACGACTTGCTCCGCAGGCTCGCGCGCGAGCACCCTCGCACCCGCGCTCTCTCCGAGCTCGCCCGCATCCAGATGTGGACCGGACTCTATGGCCGTTCCCGGGAGACGTGGGAGACGCTCCTCGACGAGAATCCTGCGCTCACCGACGAGATGTCCTTCTATCTCGCTTCGATCGACTACCAGCGGGGCGGGCTGCGGGCCGCGCGACAGCATCTCGAGGCGGCGAAGCGCGCCGAGCGCAGCGTTCGACCCGAGGAGATGGCGAGGCTCGAGCGCCGGATCGCCTGGGAGGAGTCCTTCCGGGTGGAGCCTCGTTTCAACCTCTTCGCCGACTCCGCCGAGCGGCTCAACCGTACCCAGGCGCTCGGTTTCACCATGGGCTCGCTCGCCCCCGTCGAGGTCCGCGGGTCCTTCGGGACGACGACTCTCGAGGAAGACACCTTCGCTCCGTTCGAAGCCCTGGAGGGCGAAGTCGGGCTCGGCGTCCGCGCCTCCTCCCTCCTGTGGTTCGATGCCCGAGTACGTCAGCGCCAGGCGACGACCGATGGCCCCGATTCGACCAACTACTGGGCCGCGGTGGGGATCGAAGGGGATCGGGCCGAGCTCCAGGTTCGCGCGGGCCAGGAGGACGTCGAGACCTTGCGGGCTCGGGTCGACGGCGTCGAGCTCCGGACCTATCAGTTACAGCACCTGCTCCGCCTGACACCGCGCTTCTGGGCCCACGTCGACGCGCGGTACGGCGAGTACACCGATTCCAACCGAAGGGAGGATCTGATTGGCAGGCTCACCTTCCGCCCCTGGTCCGCCCCGGAATGGCGCATCGGGGGCGCCTTCGGCTGGACCGACAGCCGTCTTCAGTCGCAGACGTACTACACGCCTGAAGAGCTCCGATTCGCGCGGGGACTCCTCAGCTATTCCCGGGGTTTCCCCTCGGGCTGGAACGTCGACGCATCCGTCGAGCTCGGTTGGGCCCGCGACTCTCTTCGGGGAGACCGATTCACCGCCTACGCTCGAGGGCACGCAATCCAGGCCTGGAGCCCGCGGTTTCGCTCGAGCGTCGCCTGGAGCTTCGGGAGCTCACCGGGCTATCAGTCGTGGTCGCTCCAGCTCGGCTTGCACTACGGCTTCACCGGCGGAGCTCAATCGAGCCTCACGGCCCGGTAGCTTTCGAGCTTCGACGACCAGGCGGTCCGCGCCTACGCCGCCGTTTCCCGAGGAGGGTGATAGCCGTCGCCCTCTCCCACCGGCTCCGCCTGCTGGCTTGAAGCTCGAGCCCTACCGTTCTCCCGGACGGTAGCGTCGCTCGGCTCTTCGCTCGACGTCCTCGCGATAGAAGGCGACGTCCTTGAACTCGCCCCTGGCGTACCGCTCGGCCTGGTCGTCGAAGTGTGGAGACTTCGGGTCGCCGCTTTGCCCTCCCGCCAGGAGCGTCTTCGCCTGGACCCGGTCGCCGAACTCGACGACGGCGACGAAGCTGTTGCCGCTCGAACCGTAGAGCCGCTTGGTGTTGGGATAGCTTCTCGCGCCGTAGGAGGCGAGCGCCCCCCAGCGACCCGAAGCCATCCCGATGGCAAGGCTGGGCGCTTCGTCGTCGTATCGCTGGTCGATTTCCCCGTTCAGCCGCTGGTAGCGGTTGATCTCGCCCCAGGGCGTGCTCCACCGGCCGAAGTCGGCCTCGAGCTTTCGCACCGTATCGGAGAAGATACGCAGTCGCTCGGAGTGCGGCGACCGGGCGCCGAAATACTCGACGAGCCCGTTCCCCCGCAAGCCCTCGGGGTTCTCGCCCGAATCGCCGTAGAGCGTCCCGTAGACGTGGGCCAGGGACATGGCCGCGGAATCAGCGGAAACGCGGTAGTCCCAGCCTCTCAGCGTCTCGATCGGCGCCGCGAGCTCGGGGAAATCCCGTCCGGAAGCGTCATAGGCGGCGACGAGGCCGGGAATCAGCACCTCGAAGGCGGGTAAGTACGGGTCATAGGCCGTTTCGATGAGCTTGTCGAGGGTAAAGCCCGACTGGCCCCTCAGGACGCGAACGGCGTGGATGCCGCGAAAGTTCTCGGCGTCGGGCGCCATGTAGATCGGATAGGCCTCCCGCTTCGGGCTGAACTCGAGAGCGGCGGTAAACGGGGTCGAATTGCAGTTCTGGATCCAGCCGTTGCCGGGATTGAGGAGGGTCACGATCTCGTCGACGGCATGGGTCCCCTGCCAATCGGTCTGGGGGTCGCTGCCGTCCACCGGCAGAGAGTAGTCGAAGCGGGGATCTCGTTTCGGCACGAAGTTGCCATGATAGTAGGCGATGTTGCCCTGAGAGTCCGCGTAGACCGTGTTGTTGGAGGAGTTGGTGCGGATGTCCATCATCTCCCGAAACTCGGCGTGTCCGGCGAGCTTGGTGCGGATGAACGACTGGTGGAGCGCCCGGACCGGATCCCAGTTGATTCGGGTGGTTACCCACTTTCCGTCGAGGCTGCCCGTCACCGGTCCGTGATGGGTGTGGTACATCGGAAAGGTTCTCTCCGATATCCCCTCGCCGTCGCGGTACTTCAACGTCACCTCCGACGTTCTCAACGGCCGGAGCTCGTCCCCGTAGCGGTACAGGAGGCGTCCGTCCCGTTCGGTCACGTCCTCCACGAACTCGTCCATGAAATCCACCTGCGTCGAGGTGTGCATCCATCCGGTGTTCTCGTTGAACCCCTGGTAGACGAAGAACTGACCCCAGGTCACCGCTCCGTATGCATTCAGCCCCTCCTCACTGACGACGTGGACCTCGCCGCGAAAGAAGAACGACGTATGGGGGTTGATGAGAAGCATGGCGCTCCCCGACGCGGTCAAAGCGCCCGAGATGGCGATGCCGTTCGACCCCGATGGCTCCCGGTGCTTCGCTTCGAGACGGGCGGCCCGGCCGAGTTTCTCCCGGGCCTTCTCGTCGCCGTAGAACGCGGCGATCCCCGAAAGGGGTACCTGCTCGATGTCACCGCCGATGGAGCCCTCGAAGAAGAACATGGGCATCCAGGGCTCGAATCGAGTCAAAAGCTTCGGCTCGACCTCGGGATGGGTATGGAGGTAGTAGTTGACGCCGTCGGCGAAGGCGACAGAGAGCTCGCGAAGCCACTCCGGGGCCGATTCGTAGGCCGCCTTCGCCTCGTCAACCGTCATGTAGAGTCGCGCTCGCAGGTCGCTGTAGAGGGCGTCCTCGCCCTCGACCTCCGCCAGCCGGCCCGTCGCCCAGATGTAGTTGCGCTCTACCCGCGGGAAGTCGTCTTCGCTCTGAGCGTAGAGGAGGCCGAAGACCGCGTCCGCGTCCGTCTTTCCGTACACGTGGGGTACACCGAAATCGTCGCGGAAGATGGTGACGTTCCCGGCGCGCGCCATCTGGCGGGCGAGCTCAGGATCCTCGGTCCTCGGCGCACATGCGTCGGAGACGAGGAAGGCGGCGATGGCGAGCAGCAGCGGCAGCGTTCTCGTCGAGTTCATCCCGCGCTTTATAGCAGAGATCGCTTCACGTGGCGGGAGCGACCGTTTCACCGGGGGGGCGAGGTCGGGTGCGCTCGCGCCCCGCACCACGTCGGCGCGCCGCTCTCGGAACGCGCTGGCGCCGTCGATGGATGCAGTCGGTCAATCCAGCTTCACCGCCCAGTAGTTCTCGAGCTCGACGTCCATGAAATCGGTGCGAACGCCTCCGTATCCCGAGGTGGTGATGGCGGGCCCTCCGAACTGCCGGCCGTCGTCGAGAACGTCGAAAACGTGGACCCAGCCGCCGGGGCCGGGGTCGATGTAGAGAACGATCCGGACGGTTCCGTCGGAGTTGTTGGTGAGCTCCGCGCGCAGGCCGAGCCAGATGTCCTTCGGAAGGAGGCTCGGGTTCGACGCGCGGTCGTACAGCGGGCCGGTGAACATTCGGGCGTAGGCCAGGGTGTAGTACCGCCCGCGGTACTTCTTCTTGATCACTGCGGCGCCGTCGACCCGGACCCCCGCGTAATAGAGGTTGTCCTGGTCCACGTACCGCGCCATCAGCAGAAGGCCGTTGCTCGCGTTGCGATTCGGGCTCGCGCTGAGGTTGTTTCGTCGTATGCGAAAGTAGACTTGCTGTCGAAAGTTCTGCCAGCGGCTCCGGGTCGAAAGGCGAAAGAGATTCTGGGGCCGGTATCCGTTGTCGGTATCGGTGGGGCTCGTGGACGCGTAGTAGCGCCGCCAGTAATCACTCGAAGGGAGCGTCCCCTGGATGGTGGCGCCGACGCCGTTTCGAAAGTGGAGGTACGCTCCGGAGCTCAGCCACCAGTACGGGCTTCCGCTGTCGCCCATCCGGCCGACCTCGACCATTCTGCCCGTCCAATCGAACGTGTAGTTGAACGTCTCACCGACGCTTGCCGCCGGTCCCGCCTGAAGGACCGAAAATGGCCGAACGAGCAGGGCGATGACGGCGAAGGCGAGCACACGAAGAGTGTGGTGCACGGAGACCTCCGTTGGGTTCTCGACTGGGACTCGAAGCTCAGGACCTTACTCGCTGGGAGCGTCGAAGTGCGATGATCCCGATCACGAAATGATCGTGGGCAGGATCTCAGGATCTTCACGGCCCAGGCTCCAGAGCACGATGCTCTCGAACCCCATAGCGGCGATGAGCTCGCGCTTCGCCTGGATGCTGATCGAATCCTCGAAATAGACGGTCGCCGGGCCGTCGCTCGAGAGGTACGTGAAAAAGGGAACGCGGTCTTCTTCGTCG